>NZ_WLVC01000021.1:0-76570 GCF_016859735.1 Lelliottia sp. RWM.1
TTCGTGGGATTTCGTGATGGCACCGAAAAAACCCAACGAAAACAAGCACATAAAAAGAGACCGAATACGATTCCTGTATTCGGTCCAGGGAAATGGCTCTTGGGAGAGAGCCGTGCGCTAAAAGTTGGCATTAATGCAGGCTAAAATCGCCTTGCCTCTTAAGAATAGATGACGACGCCAGGTTTTCCAGTCCGCGACAAACGTGGCCTAAAAAAAAGCGTACGATCATCATCAAAACGAAAAAACCGCAGGGCTTTATGTAAGCTGTCTGCGGTTTTTTTATTGGAAACCTGGTACTAGCAGAGTTTTTCGGCACGCTCGATAAACGGAGCCAGGCTCATCTTCTGCCCTGGGTTTGCAGGGTCATCAATCTGGATAATGCTGACAGGCTTTCCGCTGCTTTTGCCGCTGGCGACTTGTTGCTCGGCGATGTCATTAATCGGATATTGCACCAGCGTGCTGGGATTTATCGCATACAACGCATGGCCAGGGCGGCAGGTTAACATCACCTCTTCGCGATTGAACGCCCATTTATCTTTACCCACTTCGAAACGGCTAACCGTAATCACCTGCGGCGCAGCCAGGGCGCTGCCTGTACAGGCCAGCAATAAAAGTGTAAGTAGTGTCTTTTTCATATGTTATTTAACCTTATCAGAAGGGTTCCCAGGTTGCGAAAACACTGACGGCTGCCAGCACTATTACCCCAAGCACCACCTCTGCTTGCGTCATCCTGATAAAAATCTGCTGTTCTCGTCCGGCATCCGGACGAAAGCGTGGAACCAAAAAATACCGATTCGCCAGCGCAATTGCCACCATCATTACGACCAGCGCACATTTGAACAACAGCAATTGCCCATATTCTGTTTGCCACGGTGCATTCCAGCCGAGAATGAAAAGCGCATTGATCACGCCAGTCAAGATTACACCCGCCACAGCATAGTGGCCTGCACGTGAGAAACGCATCATGGTGTAAATAGCCGCTGTCTGCCAGCGCCCTTTCACATGATGCATACAAAACAGCAAAGGCAGTAACCCACCAAGCCAGGACGCCGCACAAAGCAGATGCATGGCATGGTTAGCACGCTGCAACCCACCCATCATACCGGTATTCATCGCCGCGTGCCCAACACCAGCCAGCAGGATAAACTGCCCCATCGCGAGCAATAGCACTCTCGCACCTTTCTGCGGAGCAAGCCATGCCACGCCAGTCATGACCAGAGCCAGGATCATCTGCCACAGCCAGATACTGCCAAATTGCGTCCCGAGGACACTACGCCAGATATCCGGACGTACCACATCCCCCCAGCCATCCCCCATCTGTCCCCCCTGAAGGGCAAACATCATGATTGCGCTCACCAGCGTGACAACCGCAGCCACTTTTTGCTGTCGCTGAAAGCGTCGCGTCATAAGGCGATGCAGTGAAGACGGCGCGAACCAGGTGCTGTACAGCGCGTTGCCAAAAATCAGCATCAGCGCGCCAAAATGTAAAAAGCGCAACGCCACGTAGCTAAGGGCAAGCATCTTATTTCACGCTAAAGTGATAGCTGCCCTTCGTTTTGTGCCCATCAACAGACACTACATGCCAGTCAACCTGATACGTCCCCGCTTTCAGCGCCTGCTCAAGAGGAACCACGAGCAGAGTTTTGTCTTTCTCATCACGTAAAATCGCCCCGGTTTTGATCTCCTGCTGCTGTTCATTGGTTATGGAGACGCCGCTAAACCCCGGCTCAATACCTTCGGAAAAACTCAGCGTGAGTTTTTGTGGCGGGGACGCAAGCTGGGCATTGGCTGCAGGCTCCTGTTGTTTAAGGTGAGCATGGGCCAGAGCCTGGGGTATCATCGCGACAGAAACCATAAAGGACAGTGCACAAATCAAACGGGAAGAGGAGAAAACCATAGCAATCATTCCTTTTTGTTATGTCTACATGACAGAGGATAACCCTGTATAATAAACGAGTCGAGGAACATCCTGCGTCTGCTTGTCAACGCCGGATAATCACGGTAACGTTGCCGCCGCATAAAAAGGAGAAGGTAATGAAAATCAATCTGGCCACCCTTCCTCAGGACGAGATGGACAAAGTGAATGTCGATCTCGCTGCCGCTGGCGTGGCATTTAAAGAGCGTTACAACATGCCCATCGTCGCGGAAGTTGTGGAGCGGGAACAACCCGCGCATCTGCGTGACTGGTTTCGCGAACGTTTAATTGCACACCGACTCACCTCCGTCACGCTTTCGCGCCTGCCGTACGAACCTAAAGTTAAATAACCTTAACGACTTGTTACATTTCCTTACGCGGTTTATGGCAGGATAGGAAAAACCTGATTTTTTTAAGGTGTATTCTCAAATCCCTGCGACTCTGTGTAAAAGGAAGTCACGATGTCACAATGGAATATTGCTGCTGCCCAGTACGCCAGACAACACCACCGTGTTGATGAGCACGTGGAACACCATCTTCGTTTTATCGCTGAAGCTGCCCGGCAACAGTGCAACTTACTGGTATTCCCTGAACTGTCGTTGACGGGGCCCGGCGAGTCAACCCTACCCACCCCGCCCGGCGATCAACAAATCTTCCCTCTGGTTCATGCTGCGCAGTTTCACGATATTACCGTGATTGCCGGGTTAACACTGGAAACTCAAGGACACAGAGAGAAAGGACTCGCCCTGTTTACCCCTTTTCACGATGAAATCCTGCGATACCCTCAAGGAAAGGGGGCGTATCTGACACCTGACGAGCAGCATTTAACCATTGTGGATAGCCAATCTGACTCCCCCAACCTTGATCCGCTGGCTACACTGTTCACCAGCAGCCAGGCCGTAGGTGACAACCGATGGCGTCAGTCCATCAGTACGTTGCAACGTTTCGCGCATAAATATGCTATTGCAGTGTTAATGGCCAATGCGCGTGGCGGTAGCGCGTTATGGGATGATAAAGGCCAACTTATTGTGCGTGCCGACAGAGGTGAACTGCTGTTAACCGGTTCTCTGAACAGACAGGGTTGGCAAGGCGATATCATTCCATTAGGCTAGGCGTTTTATGGTCAGGAGTGATCCATGCTGCGTGTTATCGACACAGAAACTTGCGATCTCCAGGGCGGAATCGTGGAGGTGGCCTCTGTCGACGTTGTTGACGGAAAAATAGTCAACCCGATGAGCCACCTGGTGCGCCCCGATCGTCCGATTAGCCCGCAGGCGATGGCGATCCACCGTATTACGGAATCCATGGTGGCAGACAAACCCTGGATTGAAGAGGTCATTCCGCACTATTACGGCAGCACATGGTATGTTGCACATAATGCCAGCTTTGACCGCCGGGTATTGCCTGAAATGCCCGGTGAGTGGATCTGCACCATGAAACTGGCGCGTCGGTTATGGCCGGGCATCAAGTACAGCAATATGGCACTGTACAAATCCCGTAAGCTCAGTGTGAGAACCCCTGAGGGTCTTCATCATCACCGTGCCCTCTATGATTGTTACATCACCGCGGCATTGCTGATCGATATCATGAACATCTCCGGCTGGACACCCGATGATATGGCGACGATCACCGGACGCCCTGCTTTACTGACGACGTTTACCTTCGGTAAATATCGCGGCGAAGCCGTTTCGGACATTGCCGATAAAGATCCGGGCTATCTGCGCTGGCTGTACAACAACCTCGACAGAATGAGCCCGGAACTTCGCCTGACGCTAAAACACTACCTTGGTGAGGTCTAACGCTCGGCGCGGCCTGGCAGCGTATCCTGTGCCAGGCCTATCAAGAAGGCATACTCCAGAGCGACCCCTTCATAGGATTTAAAGCGCCCTGATTTACCGCCATGACCAGAATCCATGTCCGTACACAGCAGCAACAAATTATCGTCCGTTTTCATTTCCCGCAGTTTCGCGACCCACTTAGCCGGCTCCCAGTACTGAACCTGTGAATCATGCAGCCCGGTCGTCACCAGCAAATGCGGATAAGCTTTTGGCTCCACGTTATCGTAAGGGCTATACGCTTTCATGTAGCGATAATAAGTTTCGTCCTGCGGGTTACCCCACTCTTCGAATTCACCAGTGGTCAGAGGGATGGTTTCATCCAGCATCGTGGTCAACACATCGACAAACGGAACCTGTGCCACAATGCCTTTGAAACGTTCGGGACGTTGATTAATCACCGCCCCCATCAGCATACCGCCAGCACTTCCCCCCATCCCGAAGCACAGGTCTGTATCTCCGTATCCCTGCGCAATCAGGGCATCGCAGACATCGAGATAATCGTTAAAGGTATTTTTCTTTTTCAGAAACTTACCGTTTTCGTACCAGTAGTGACCTAATTCACCGCCGCCGCGAATATGGGCGATAGCAAAAACAAATCCCCGATCGAGAAGGCTGAGCCTGCTGCTGCTAAAATCGGCATCCATACTGGAACCGTAAGAGCCGTAGCCATATACCAGCAGTGGATTTTTACCTTTGCGGAAATGTTCTTTGCGGTACACCAGAGATACCGGTACTTCAGCGTCGTCGCGAGCCGTCACCCACAAATGTTCACTCCGATAGTTTTCAGACTCAAAACCGGCCACTTCAGCCTGTTTAAGCACCCGGCGCTGTCCGGTATCCATATCCAGTTCGAACAGGGTGTCCGGTGTCGTCATTGACGAATAGCCGTAGCGCAATCGCGACGTCTCCGGCTCAGGGTTATAGCTTATCCACGTCACGTACGCCGGGTCATCAAATGCAATCCCGACGACTTCGCGGGTTCTACGGTTAATTTGCCGCAGGCTCGTCAAGCCACGCTGCCGCTCTTCCACCACCAGCCAGTCGGTAAAAAGCGTAAAACTCTCCAGCATCACCTCATCGCGGGCAGGGATTAACACTTCCCATTTTCGTTCATCACGTACTTTGGTTTTATACAGACCAAAATTTTTGCCTTCGCGGTTAGAACGCAGGTAAAAACTGTGCTGAAAATGATCCAGGCTGTACTCATGATCTTTACGACGTGGCAAGAAACAAAACGGTTGGGCGTCAGGAAGTTCGGCATCAAGTAGCAACACTTCTGAGGTGGTCGCACTGGCCAAAGAGATGATCACATAGTGGCGAGACGTGGTTTTATGCAGGCTGACATAAAACGTCTCGTCTTTCTCCTCATACACCAGCTCATCATTAGCTACAGGTGTCCCGACGGTGTGACGCCAGACCTGGTAAGGCAGCAGTGTCGAAATATGCTTTTTAACGTAGTAGACCGTCCCGGAATCATTTGCCCATACGAAATCCGGCGAGACATTCTCCAGCATTTCAGGATACCAGTTGCCGGTTTCCAGGTGACGAAAACGCAGACCATACTGACGGTGAGACAGGTAATCCTCCGCCAGCGCCATGATGGTATTGTCAGGCGAGACCGACAGCCCGCCCAGGGTATAAAACTCGCTGTGAGCAGCCCGTTGGTTGGCATCAAGCAGCGTGTCCCAGCTATCCCATTCGGCACTTAAAACCGATTGCCGCTGATAGACAGGATATTCATTTCCAGGCTCATAGAGATGGCGATAGCGATAACCATTTTTAGTCCAGGGGCGGAAATGTCCCGCTGAGGAATGCGCTCAACCATTTCTCCCAGTAATGCATCCTGAAGCGCCTGCTGGCTGGACATGACCTTTCGGCCATATGCATTTTCCTGGTGCAGATAATCAAGCACATCTGGCTGGGAGCGCTCATCGTCCCTCAGCCAGTAATAATTGTCGATACGCGTATCACCATGCGTGGTCATCGCGTAAGGAATACGTCGGGCTTTTGGTGGCATGTCATTTTCTTTTGAGTTTTACACCCTATAAGGGTGGCAAAACCTGCGCATGATGCAAGCGAAACATACCCACTCAGGCCGAAAGTCAGCTCTGTAATGCCTGTTTTTGTTGCTGAATATCCTTTTCTATCCCCTCACGAACATCCTGAGGTATTTTGAGTGCGTCACCCAGCGCATTCAGATAGCTGCGCTCCATAAAGTGATCGATATCGATGGCGGCACAACTGAGAAAATAGAGTTCCAGCGCCTCTTCTTCATTTTTCACACTTTGCGCCAGGCGTGCCGGCTCAAGAGGTTGTTCTATAGCCAGAGCCACCAAGGCTCTGCCCTGCTCTTCAACACCGGCTTCACGGAGCTGCTGTTCAATTGCCGTTCGCTCCTTGTCATCGATATGCCCGTCACTCTTCGCCGCGAACACCAGTGCCTGTATCAACCGTTCGGTTCGCAGATCCAGTGGAGAGGTGTGCTGCCCATAATGAGGCTCATCCTGATGTGCGGTACGGACTCTGTCCTTGTATTTATTCCAGAGAACCGTACCCGCGATCGCACCGCCGCCAGCCAGTAACGCTCCCGTACCATACTTCGCCAGTAATTTTCTGGAGGATTTATTGGCCACCAGCAAGCCCGCCAGCCCACCGAGCGCCCCAGGAACAAGAAACTTACCTAACCCCTGCTCACCCGATGGCCCCATTTTCTGCCCTAACAGCGATTGCAATTGATTCAACCAGTTCGACATGTTTTCCTCACTCTACTGTGCGCAATGTCTAAAGACTAAGCACCGCGGTGTCAGGAAATGTCTGCCATGACAAAAGAAGCGCAAATTTATCGGCTGCAGACCAGTATGGTTGGTTCATCGCGACGAGACATACGCAAACGTTTTCGTTTATACTGCGCGCAACTTTTTCAGGGGGATTGTTATGACTCGTTTAGGAACCGCGCTGCGACCAGCGGCAACACGTGTAATGCTGTTGGGATCGGGCGAACTGGGAAAAGAAGTCGCCATCGAGTGCCAGCGTTTAGGTGTTGAAGTGATTGCCGTTGACCGCTATGCCGACGCACCTGCAATGCACGTTGCCCACCGCGCCCACGTCATTAACATGCTCGATGGCGATGCCTTGCGAGCGCTTATTGAGCTGGAAAAACCCGATTTTGTTGTACCGGAAATTGAGGCGATTGCCACCGATACGTTGATTGCACTTGAGCAGGAAGGACAGCGTGTTGTGCCTTGTGCAAAAGCGGCCAAACTCACCATGAACCGCGAAGGTATCCGTCGTCTGGCAGCGGAAGAGCTGTTGCTGCCTACCTCCGCCTACCGTTTTGCCGATGGTAAAGATGAATTTTTTCAGGCGGTCGCGGAAATCGGTTACCCGTGCATCATTAAGCCCGTGATGAGTTCTTCCGGCAAAGGTCAGAGCTTTATCCGTGACGCAGAAACACTTGATGCGGCCTGGGATTATGCCCAACAGGGCGGGCGCGCAGGTGCGGGCCGCGTCATTGTTGAGGGCGTTGTTAAGTTTGATTTCGAAATCACCCTGCTGACGGTGAGCGCTGTGGACGGTGTATATTTCTGCGACCCCGTGGGCCACCGACAGGAAGAGGGGGATTACCGCGAATCCTGGCAGCCACAGCAGATGAGCGAACTCGCGCTGGAACGTGCGCAGGAGATTGCGCGCAATGTTGTGCTGGCTCTGGGTGGCTATGGTCTTTTCGGTGTCGAGTTGTTTGTTTGCGGCGACGACGTGATCTTCAGTGAGGTCTCCCCTCGCCCTCATGATACAGGCATGGTTACGCTGATTTCTCAGGATCTCTCTGAGTTTGCTCTCCACGTTCGGGCATTCCTCGGCCTGCCCGTTGGTGGCATCCGCCAGTACGGTCCGGCGGCATCTGCCGTTATCCTGCCACAGTTAACCAGCCAAAACGTCACGTTTGATAACGTTGAAAGCGCAGTCGGCGCAGGTTTGCAGGTACGTTTGTTCGGTAAACCCGAAATTGACGGCACACGTCGTCTCGGGGTGGTGTTAGCCACCGGAGAGAGCGTCAGTGATGCCATCACGCGTGCGAAAACAGCGGCGGCATCGGTGGACGTTGCGGGATAAAAAAACGGGCCATATGGCCCGTTTTTCGTTTTGCTTGTTCAGCTAACAAACTTTACTGTTTCGCGCCTTCAACCGCTTCGCGAGCCAGTTTGGTAATCCGATCCCAGTCACCCGCTTCCAGCGCATCGGCCGGAACCAGCCAGGAGCCACCGATGCACAGTACGCTTTTCAGCGCCAGATAATCACGGTAGTTAGCCGGAGAGATACCGCCAGTTGGGCAGAAACGCACCTGTGAGAATGGACCCGCAATAGCCTGCAGCGCTTTTGTACCGCCATTGGCTTCTGCCGGGAAGAATTTGAACTCTTTCAGACCGAAATCCAGACCCAGCATCAGTTCAGACACGGTGCTGATACCAGGGATCAACGGGATCGTACCTTCAGTTGCTGCTTTCAGCAGCGGTTCAGTCAGGCCAGGGCTGATCGCAAACTGCGCGCCAGCTTCGGTTACGTCAGCCAGTTGCTGCAGATTCAGCACCGTACCCGCCCCCACGATCGCTTCAGGAACGTCTTTCGCAATTGCGCGGATCGCGTCCATTGCGCATGCGGTGCGCAGGGTCACTTCCAGAACACGAACGCCACCCGCAACCAGGGCTTTCGCCATCGGTACAGCATGTTCCAGTTTATTCACCACGATCACCGGCACTACCGGGCCAGTTTTCAGGATTGCTTCTGCACTTGTTTTCCAGTTTTTCATCAGAGTTTTCTCTCGCCAGATCGATAAATCTTGTCGTCTTAAAACGTAATACAGGTCGCACCCTGTTCTGCACCGGAGAGTTTCTCACGCAGTGCGCCAAACAGCTCACGCCCCGTGCCAACACGCGACGCTCTCAGGTCAGGAATATGCGGCTTACGGACCGCAAGCTCAGCCTCGTCCACCAGCAGGGTCAATTCACCTGTCTGGCCATTAACGCGGATGATATCGCCATCGCGAACTTTCGCCAGTAAACCACCATCGTAGGCTTCAGGAGTAACATGAATAGCTGAAGGCACTTTACCTGATGCGCCGGAGAGTCGTCCATCGGTAACCAACGCAATTTTGAAACAGCGGTCCAATAATACACCAAGTGGCGGCATAAGTTTATGTAATTCTGGCATTCCGTTCGCTTTTGGTCCCTGATGACGAACCACCACCACGCAATCTTTATCCAGCAAGCCCGCTTCAAACGCAGGCAGTACATCGTGCTGGCTTTCAAAAACAACAGCCGGAGCCTCTACAACCTGGTTATCAACCGGGACAGCAGAGGTTTTCATGACCGCGCGGCCCAGGTTGCCACTGAGCACTTTCGTTCCGCCGTGGTGAGAGAATGGTTTTTCGAACGTGGCGATAACCTGTGGGTCCAGAGAATCTGTCGCCCCTTCACGCCAGTCCAGCTTGCCATCGTTCAGCCAGGGTTCCAGGGTGTAGCGTTTCAGACCAAAGCCCGCCACGGTGTTAACGTCTTCATGCAGCAGACCGCCTTTCAGCAGTTCGCGAACCATTACCGGTACGCCGCCTGCCGCCTGGAAGTGGTTGATGTCAGCCGGACCATTCGGGTACAGGCGAGCCATCAGAGGAACCACGGATGAGATATCAGAGAAGTCATCCCAGTCGATCAGAATGCCTGCCGCGCGCGCCATCGCCACCAGGTGCATGGTGTGGTTGGTTGAGCCGCCCGTTGCCAGCAGAGCCACAATGCCGTTGACCACGACTTTTTCATCGACCATTTTGCCCAGCGGCATCCACTCATTACCGTTGCCGGTCAGGCGCGTCACCTGACGGGCTGCCGCTTCGGTCAGCGCCTGGCGAAGGGGCGCATCCGGCTGAATGAAGGAGGATCCCGGAAGCTGCATGCCCATAAACTCCACCACCATCTGGTTGGTGTTGGCTGTGCCGTAGAAGGTACAGGTTCCCGGCGCATGATAGGACGCGGCTTCAGCTTCCAGCAGTGCCTGACGGTCCGCCTTGCCTTCGGCATAGAGCTGGCGAATACGCACTTTCTCTTTGTTTGGCAAACCACTCGCCATTGGGCCTGACGGCACAAAAATGGCAGGCAGGTGACCAAATGACAATGCCGCCATGGCAAGACCGGGGACAATTTTGTCACACACGCCCAGATAAAGCGCACCATCAAACATGTTATGCGATAACCCTACCGCCGCAGACATCGCAATCACTTCCCGGCTGAGCAAGGACAGCTCCATGCCGTCCTGCCCTTGCGTCACGCCATCGCACATGGCTGGCACGCCACCCGCAACCTGACCGACCGCATTCGCCTGATGCAACGCTTTACGGATGATATCCGGATAACCCTCATACGGCTGGTGCGCAGAGAGCATGTCGTTGTAAGAGGTAATGATCGCAATATTGTTACGCAACATGCTTTTGAGTGAGTCTTTATCATCAGCCTGGCAAGCAGCAAACCCGTGTGCCAGGTTACCGCAAGCCAGTTGCGAGCGATGTACGGTGTCGGTCTTCGCCTGTTCGATACGAGCGAGGTAGGCAGAACGGGTCTCTTTCGAGCGCTCGATGATGCGCTGTGTTACGCGTAACAATGTCGGATTCATAAAAGCTCCTCTAATTTATCTGGCCAGGCTCGGGAGTTTACAAAGTGTCTTGCGGTCGTTAACAACGCTGAAACGCTTGGTGTCCGGAGCTCATGGGCAAAATCGCTTCCGGCAGTGTAATAAAAAAAGCTCCGTGGGTGAATCCACACGGAGCTTAAAAGTTTAAAAATTATGCCACTAACTGTGTTAGATCATGTTACCGGTAAAATAACACCTCTGGATTAGAGAGATAGGTTACTCAAACTCGTTCCAGGAGCGGCCATCACGGGTGATCATCGCTACCGATGCGACCGGTCCCCAGGTCCCTGCCTGGTATGGCTTAGGCGCATCTTGATCGGCAGCCCAGGCCTCGGTGATTGAATCGACCCATTTCCACGCCTCTTCCACTTCATCACGGCGTACAAACAGTGCCTGAATGCCGCGCATGGTTTCCAGCAGTAAACGCTCGTAAGCATCGGCCAGATGTGTTTCGTTGAAGGTTTCGGAGTAGCTCAGATCCAGCTTGGTGGTTTGCAGATTGTGTTTGTGATCCAGGCCTGGCACTTTGTTCAGGATCTGAATATCCACACCTTCGTCTGGCTGGAGACGGATGGTCAGCTTGTTCTGCGGCAGCTCCTGCCAGGACTCTTTGAACAAGTTCAGCTCTGGGTTTTTGAAGTACACGACCACTTCAGAACATTTAGCTGGCAGACGTTTCCCGGTACGCAGATAGAACGGAACCCCCGCCCAACGCCAGTCATCGATATCGACGCGGATCGCTACAAATGTCTCAGTGTTGCTGGACTTATTTGCCCCCTCTTCTTCCAGATAGCCCGGGACTTTTTTACCCTGAGCAAACCCTGCGGTGTACTGACCGCGAACGGTTTTCTCACGCACATTCGAGCGATCGATGCGACGCAGAGATTTCAGCACTTTAACTTTGGCATCACGAATGCTGTCAGCCGTCAGATCCGACGGCGGAGACATCGCAATCATGCACAGAATTTGCAGCAGGTGGTTCTGGATCATGTCGCGCATCTGACCTGCCTGGTCAAAGTAACCCCAGCGACCTTCGATACCCACTTCTTCGGCCACGGTAATTTCCACGTGATCGATAGTCCGGTTATCCCAGTTGTTCACAAACAGCGAGTTCGCAAAACGCAGGGCCAGCAGGTTAAGCACCGTCTCTTTACCCAGATAATGGTCAATGCGGTAAACCTGGCACTCTTCGAAATATTCGCCTACCTGGTCGTTGATTTCGCGGGAGGTCGCAAGAGACGTGCCCAGCGGTTTTTCCATGACCACGCGCGCAGGTTTAGCGTTCAGTTTCGCTTCGCCCAGGCCTTTGCAGATGGCGCCAAACGTGCTTGGCGGCATCGCGAAATAGTTAATGGTGACACGGTTTTTCTGGTCCAGCATCTCACCCAAACGGCTAAACGCGCTGACGTCGTTAACGTCCAGGTTACAGAAATCAAGACGTCCGCTCAGCGTATCCCATAAACTTTCATCAATTTTCTCTTTCATGAACGTTTCGAGCGCTTCGCGCACGACTTTGGTATATGCGTCCTTGTCCCAGTCGGCGCGCCCTACACCCAGGATACGGGTATCCGGATGAAGTTGGCCCGCTTTCTCCAGTTGATACAGGGAAGGCAGCAATTTTCGGCGTGCAAGATCGCCTTTCGCGCCGAAAATGACCAGGTCACATGCCTGGGCTGTTTGCGTTACCGCCATGTCATTCTCCTCAGTTGGATAACCTGGTACTTCTGCCAGGTATCGTTGTAATTTTATTACAATGCACTGTACTGCTTTTACGTCATTCCCGAAACCATTAGCGCTTAGCCTCGCGTGCGATACCGCGATTTTTGCGTTGCCTGGTACATAACATCCAGTAACGACGCGAAAAGCGTTGAATATTTGTACTATCGACTCACTGTAAAACCCGACAGTGATCAAGTAATGAAAAAAAACAACAACATTTCTTGTCGTACATTACCCTTTAGGGAAGTCACAGGGGTAATATCGACTGAATCGAATCATGATTTCATCCATCAATGAAATCGTTTTCACCCATGAGCGCCTGGTTAACGATGAACATGCTGGAAAAAATCCAGTTTCAACTGGAACACCTTAGCAAATCCGAGCGAAAAGTGGCTGAAGTTATTCTTGCTTCTCCTGCTCAGGCGATTCATTCAAGCATCGCCACCCTGGCACAGGAATCAGGCGTCAGCGAACCGACGGTAAATCGATTCTGCAGAAGCCTCGAAACGCGTGGCTTCCCTGATTTTAAACTGCATCTCGCACAAAGTCTGGCAAACGGTACGCCGTATGTTAATCGCAATGTTGATGAAGACGACAGTGTTGATGTCTACACCGCCAAAATCTTTGAATCCGCTATGGCAACGCTTGACCATGTCCGCCAGTCGCTGGATATGGCATCCGTAAACCGTGCTGTTGATTTACTGACACAGGCAAAGAAAATCGCGTTCTTTGGGCTGGGTTCATCCGCCGCTGTCGCCCATGATGCGATGAACAAATTCTTTCGTTTCAACGTGCCGGTGATCTATTCCGATGACATCGTGCTGCAACGCATGAGCTGTATGAATTGTAGTGAAGATGATGTCGTGGTTCTCATCTCGCATACCGGACGCACAAAAAGCCAGGTTGAACTGGCCCAGTTGGCGCGGGAGAACGATGCTATCGTCATCGCACTCACAACAGCAGGTACGCCGCTGGCAAGAGAAGCAACACTTGCTATCACACTGGATGTGCCCGAAGACACTGACATGTATATGCCGATGGTGTCTCGTTTGGCTCAGCTTACGGTGATTGATGTGCTGGCAACCGGTTTTACCTTGCGTCGTGGCACAAAATTCAGAGATAACTTGAAGCGTGTCAAGGAAGCGCTCAAGGAATCGCGTTTTGATAAAGAACTGCTTATGAAAAGCGATGTTCCCTAATAGTTAATAACTAAGATGTAACGATTCACGGCATTCGGTCCGTTCCTTGTTGCCTTGCAGCGAGCAGAACGCCGATTTAATGTTCACGCAACACCAAAGTTGTTTCAGTCAACGGAGTATTACATGTCCAGAAGGCTTCGCAGAACCAAGATCGTAACCACCTTAGGCCCGGCAACCGATCGCGATAATAATCTTGAAAAGATTATTGCCGCCGGCGCAAACGTGGTGCGTATGAACTTCTCTCACGGTACACCGGAAGATCATAAATTACGTGCAGATAAAGTGCGCGAAATTGCGGCAAAACTGGGCCGCCATATCGCTATTCTCGGCGACCTGCAAGGGCCGAAAATTCGCGTATCAACCTTCAAAGAAGGTAAAGTCTTCCTCAATATCGGCGACAAATTCCTGCTGGATGCCAACCTGAGTAAAGGCGAAGGTGATAAAGAGAAAGTCGGTATCGACTATAAAGGCTTGCCTGCTGACGTCGTTCCTGGCGACATTCTGCTGCTTGACGACGGTCGCGTTCAGTTGAAAGTTCTGGAAGTTCAGGGGATGAAAGTGTTCACCGAAGTCACTGTCGGCGGACCACTGTCTAACAACAAAGGCATCAACAAACTTGGTGGTGGCCTGTCAGCCGAAGCGCTGACCGATAAAGACAAAGCTGACATCATTACTGCGGCGCAAATTGGCGTGGACTACCTGGCGGTCTCCTTCCCACGTTGTGGCGAAGATCTGAACTATGCACGCCGTCTGGCTCGCGATGCAGGTTGTGATGCGAAAATTGTTGCTAAAGTCGAACGTGCTGAAGCGGTCTGCAATCAGGATGCCATGGACGATGTGATTCTGGCCTCTGATGTTGTGATGGTTGCCCGTGGCGACCTGGGTGTAGAAATTGGTGACCCGGAACTGGTCGGCATCCAGAAGGCGCTCATCCGCCGTGCACGCCAGTTGAACCGTTCAGTCATCACGGCAACCCAGATGATGGAGTCCATGATCACCAACCCGATGCCAACCCGTGCAGAAGTTATGGATGTGGCAAACGCCGTGCTGGATGGTACGGATGCCGTCATGTTATCTGCTGAAACGGCAGCGGGCCAGTATCCGGCCGAGACCGTAGCGGCTATGGCGCGTGTGTGCCTGGGTGCTGAAAAAATCCCAAGTATCAACGTTTCTAAACACCGTCTGGACGTACAGTTCGATAACGTGGAAGAAGCCATCTCCATGTCTGCAATGTATGCAGCGAACCATCTGAAAGGCGTCACAGCAATCATCACCATGACCGAATCTGGCCGTACCGCACTGATGACATCCCGTATCAGCTCCGGATTGCCTATTTTCGCCATGTCTCGCCATGAGCGAACGCTGAACCTGACGGCACTGTATCGCGGTGTGACACCGGTTTACTTCGATAGCACCAACGATGGCGTTATCGCGGCTACCGATGCCGTAAACCTGCTGCGTGATAAAGGGTATTTGGTCTCTGGCGATATCGTCATTGTGACTCAGGGTGATGTGATGAGCACTATCGGCTCAACCAACACCACGCGCGTAATGACCGTCGAATAATAAAGGCGGGATGTACGAGCCCCTCACCTTTTCAGGGCGAGGGGCTTTTTTATTTCTTTGGGAATAATTCTTTGCGCTTGTAGGGCTCTTTTTCGCCCGGTTTGCGCGTTTTGAGTAGCTTCAGTATCCACGTGTACTGTTCGGTATGCGGCCCCACCAAAATTTCCACTTCTTCATTCATACGACGCGCAATGGTGTGATCGTCAGCGTTCAGCAAATCATCCATAGGTGGACGAACCTCAATGCTTAAGCGGTGCGTTTTACCATCGTAGACAGGAAAAAGCGGGATCACGCGCGCCCGGCACACTTTCATCAAGCGACCAATAGCAGGCAAGGTTGCTTTATAGGTGGCAAAGAAGTCCACAAACTCGCTGTGTTCCGCACCGTGGTCCTGATCCGGTAAATAGTAGCCCCAGTACCCCTGACGCACGGACTGAATAAACGGTTTGATACCGTCGTTACGCGCATGCAGGCGCCCACCAAAGCGTCGACGTACCGTATTCCACACGTAATCGAAGATTTTATTCCCCTGATTATGGAACATGGCCGCCATCTTCTGCCCCTGGGCAGCCATCAGCATCGCAGGGATATCCACGCCCCAACCGTGTGGCACTAAAAAGATCACTTTTTCATCATTGCGCCGCATTTCTTCAATGATTTCCAGCCCTTTCCAGTCAACGCGCGAGAGGATTTTTTCAGGCCCACGTAACGCCAGTTCCCCCATCATCGCCATCGCCTGAGGCGCGGTGGTAAACATGGCATCGATGATCGCCTCACGCTCGGCATCACTTTTGTCAGGGAAGCAATAATACAGGTTGATTTGCGCACGGCGGCGGGCACTTTTACCCATCCGCCCCGCCAAAAGGCCTATTTTACCGAGGAGAGGATCACGCACAGAGGCAGGTAACAAAGCAATACCTGCAAACGCATACACACCAAGCCAGGCTCCCCAGTTGCGCGGATGACGAAATGACGGCTCAAACTCAGGAATATATTCACTGTTATTTTTTTTTGTTTCCATGCTGGTTCCAGGGTCTGGTGACGCAGAAATTAAGAATAATGAGATAGTGTAGCGAGGCAGGCTACTTCGTACAAAAGAAAAAGCCGGCGCACGGTGCGCCGGCCTTAACAAACGAGGACTTAATCAAAACGCAGTTGCGGTGCGACCTCTTTTACCTGCGCCAGGTAGTCCGTGCGATCTTTCCCGGTCAGCCCCTCAGTGCGCGGCAGTTTCGCCGTCAGCGGGTTCACTGCCTGCTGGTTGATCCACACTTCATAATGCAGATGTGGACCGGTAGAACGTCCAGTGTTACCCGAAAGGGCAATACGATCGCCGCGTTTCACTTTCTGCCCTGGCTGTACCAGCAATTTACGCAGATGCATGTAGCGAGTGGTGTAGGTGCGTCCGTGGCGAACAGCCACATAATACCCGGCAGCGCCACTGCGTTTAGCCATCACGACTTCACCGTCACCGACAGCCAGCACTGGCGTACCCTGTGGCATCGCAAAGTCGACACCACGGTGTGGAGCAACTCGCCCTGTCACCGGGTTCAGGCGACGCGGGTTAAAGTTAGACGAGACGCGGAATTGCTTGGACGTCGGGAAACGCAGGAAGCCTTTCGCAAGCCCTGTACCGTTGCGGTCGTAGAACTTACCATCTTCAGCACGAATGGCGTAGTAATCCTTACCATCAGAACGCAGACGAACACCGACCAGTTGGCTCTGCTCACGCTTACCGTCAAGCATTTCGCGGGACATCAGCACCGAGAACTCATCACCTTTTTTGAGTTTCCTGAAATCCATCTGCCACTGCATGGCCCTGATCACAGAACTGATCTCCGCACTGGTGAGACCAGCATCACGTGCACTGGCCACAAAGCTTGCACCGACTGTTCCTTTCAGGACGTTATTAACCCAATCGCCTTGCTGAACTTCACTGCTCATTTTGAAACCGTTTTCAGTACGATCGTAGGTACGGGTTTCGCGACGAGAGACTTCCCACGTCAGGCGCTGTAAATCACCATCCGCAGTCAGTGTCCATGAAAGTTGCTGACCAATCTTCAGGTTTCGAATGTCTTTATCTGCTGCCGCAAGCTGGCTGATATCACCCATATCAATGCCATACTGATTAAGAATGCTACTGAGCGTATCGCCTGTGGAGACGACATATTCATGCATACCCGCTTCAGACGAGGTTTTATCGTCTAACTCATCTTGCGGGATGGCTTCGTCTTCCTGTGCAGCCTGATCGATCGGTTCACTGGCTTCTGGTAACAAAGAACGGATCTCGTTCTTCTCAAGTTCGATGGTTTTAACGATAGGGGCAGAATGTGGATGGTACACATAGGGCCGCCAGACGGCGACCGCTAAGGTAAGTACAGTAAGCGACCCCAGCATGACGCGGTGGGGTCGTGGCATGTTATTAAATGCCAGAGCGACAGAGCGGGCTATCTGTTGCACGTATTCACTTCCTCGTTAATCTCCTTTCAGGCAGCTCGCATACTGGTTCGCCAGTTGGCTGAGAAACTGTGAATAGCTCTCTTTGCCCAACTTAACAGGGGTTCCAAGCGGGTCCAGGGTTCCCATGCGCACGGAAGTTCCCCTGGCCACGGCTTCCACGACCGCTGGCCTGAACTGTGGCTCAGCAAAAACGCACGTCGCTTTTTGCTCAACCAACTGTGTTCTGATCTCATGTAAACGCTGCGCACCGGGCTGAATTTCAGGATTGACGGTGAAGTGACCAAGCGGGGTCAAGCCGTAGTGTTTTTCGTAGTAGCCATAGGCGTCATGAAAAACGAAATATCCTTTACCTTTCAATGGTGCGAGCTCGTTACCAACCTGCTTATCGGTTGCGGCTAATTGTGCCTCAAAATCCTTCAGGTTGGCGTCAAGTCTGGCTCGACTTTGCGGCATAAGTTCCACTAATTTGTCGTGGATTGCAACCGCCGAGAGCCGCGCTATCTCTGGCGAAAGCCAAAGATGCATGTTGTACTCGCCATGATGGTGATGGTCGTCACCTTTTTCGCCTGTGGCATGGTCATGGTCATGTTCGTCACCATCGTCATCAGCCCCTTTCATGAGCAACGGTTTCACACCTGGCAGCTCAGCAATAGTTACCTGTTTTTGCGCAGGAACCTGCTTGGCCGACTTTTGCATGAAGGCTTCCATCTCAGGGCCAATCCATACAACTAAGTCCGCGTTCTGTAAGCGTTTTACATCCGAAGGACGCAGAGAGTAATCATGTTCTGAAGCCCCATCAGGCAGTAAGGCTTGTGTCTCCGTTACCCCGTCCGCAATGGCTGAGGCAATGAATCCTAATGGCTTAAGCGAAGCGACAACGGCGGCGTTAACATCTTGTGCTGTTGTACCCCAAAGGGCAGCGGATAATGCTGCGAAAAGAAGCGTATTTTTATGTAACATAATGCGACTAATCATCGTAATGAATGCGTGGAATGTGATATTATAACATTCGATGACTTCTGCAAGCTTAAATTGACATGACGACTTTGGTTTCTCTCGAAAATATTTCGGTGTCATTCGGTCAGCGCCGCGTCCTCTCTGACGTCTCGCTGGATCTGAAACCCGGCAAAATTTTAACGCTGCTTGGCCCTAATGGGGCAGGTAAATCGACACTGGTGCGCGTGGTTCTTGGGCTGGTAACACCTGACACGGGGGTTATCAAGCGCGATGGCAAGTTACGCATTGGCTACGTGCCGCAAAAATTACACCTGGATGCGACCCTGCCGCTAACGGTCAGCCGTTTTCTGCGGTTGCGCCCCGGTACGCGTAAAGATGACGTGCTTCCCGCGTTAAAACGTGTTCAGGCAGGACATCTGATGGATGCCCCCCTACAGAAGCTTTCGGGTGGCGAAACACAGCGAGTGTTACTCGCGCGGGCACTGTTGAGCCAGCCCCAGTTGCTGGTACTTGATGAACCGACTCAAGGGGTTGACGTCAACGGCCAGGTTGCGCTGTACGATTTAATCGACCAACTGCGGCGTGAACTTGATTGTGCGGTACTGATGGTCTCTCACGATCTGCATCTGGTGATGGCAAAAACAGATGAAGTTCTGTGCCTTAACCACCATATTTGCTGCTCTGGCACGCCAGAAGTGGTCTCAATGCATCCTGAATTTATCTCTATGTTCGGCTCCCGTGGGGCCGAACAGTTGGGTATTTATCGTCATAACCATAATCACCGCCATGATTTGCAAGGACGAATTGTGCTGCGTCGGGGCAATGGACACTCATGATTGAACTGTTACTTCCCGGCTGGCTGGCCGGAATTATGCTGGCCTGCGCGGCTGGACCGTTAGGCTCTTTTGTCGTCTGGCGCAGAATGTCCTACTTTGGTGATACCTTAGCCCACGCTTCTCTGCTCGGTGTGGCCTTTGGCCTGCTGTTGGATGTAAATCCTTTCTACGCCGTCATTGTTGTAACTCTGCTGCTGGCTGCAGGTCTGGTGTGGCTTGAAAAACGCCCTCACCTCGCAATTGATACGCTGCTTGGCATCATGGCACACAGTGCCCTCTCACTGGGTCTGGTGGTGGTCAGTCTGATGTCTAACATCCGCGTCGATCTGATGGCCTACCTGTTCGGCGACCTGTTGGCTGTCACACCAGAAGACCTGATCTCCATCGCCATTGGTGTTGTTGTGGTACTGGGCATTTTATTCTGGCAGTGGCGCAATTTGCTGGCGATGACCGTTAGCCCGGATCTCGCGTTTGTCGATGGTGTTAAACTGCAGCACGTGAAACTACTGCTGATGCTGGTCACGGCGTTAACCATTGGTGTGGCAATGAAGTTTGTTGGTGCATTGATTATTACATCTCTGCTGATCATCCCTGCGGCAACAGCGCGTCGCTTTGCCAGAACACCGGAGCAAATGGCGGGAGTCGCGGTCATTATCGGTATGATTGCGGTCACTGGGGGGTTAACCTTCTCGGCGTTCTACGATACGCCAGCGGGCCCGTCAGTGGTGCTGTCCGCGGCGCTGCTGTTTATTCTGAGTATGATGAAGAAAACCGCAAGTTAAGCTGGAGGGCGATGAGATGCCCTCACCCTCTCCCTGTGGGAGAGGGAAGCGTCAGCTAAGGCATCTCTGGTGGGGTGATCCCGAAATGATTCCAGGCCCGGACTGTCGCCATACGCCCACGTGGCGTACGTTGTAAAAAACCCTGCTGGATCAAATAGGGTTCAAGCACATCTTCAATGGTTTCGCGCTCTTCACCGATAGCGGCTGCCAGGTTATCGAGCCCCACCGGACCGCCAAAGAATTTATCCAGCACCGCCAGCAGTAACTTGCGGTCCATATAATCGAAACCTTCGGCATCCACATTCAACATATCCAGTGCCTGAGACGCAATCTCCACCGAGATTGTGCCATCGTGTTTCACCTCTGCAAAATCACGCACGCGGCGCAGCAAACGGTTTGCAATACGCGGTGTTCCACGAGAGCGTTTAGCCACTTCGAATGCCCCTTCATCACTCATTTCCAGCCCCATATAGCGTGCGCTACGGCTGACAATGTGCTGAAGATCAGGAACCTGATAGAACTCCAGGCGTTGCACAATCCCAAAACGATCGCGCAAGGGAGAGGTCAAAGAGCCCGCGCGCGTTGTTGCGCCAATCAGCGTAAACGGCGGGAGATCGATTTTAATCGAGCGCGCAGCAGGACCTTCGCCAATCATGATATCCAGTTGGTAATCTTCCATTGCCGGATAGAGCACCTCTTCAACAACAGGTGACAAACGGTGGATTTCATCGATGAACAACACGTCATGAGGCTCAAGGTTGGTGAGCATCGCCGCCAGGTCACCGGCTTTCTCCAGTACCGGGCCTGATGTAGTACGCAGATTGACGCCCATTTCATTGGCGACAATATTAGCAAGCGTCGTTTTACCCAGACCTGGCGGGCCAAAAATGAGCAGGTGATCGAGCGCATCGCCACGCAGTTTTGCCGCCTGGATGAAGATTTCCATCTGCGAACGAACCTGCGGCTGGCCAATATACTCATCAAGCAGCTTTGGGCGAATCGCACGATCCACGACATCTTCTGGCGTGTTACTGGCGGCAGAGACCAGGCGGTCTGCTTCAATCATCCTTTACCTCACAATGCGGCGCGCAGCGCTTCGCGGATCAGGGTTTCACTGCTGGCATCCGGTTTGGCAACCTTGCTGACCATACGGCTGGCTTCCTGAGGCTTGTAGCCCAGTGCCACCAGTGCAGCAACCGCTTCCTGTTCAGCATCATCAGATGCCGGAGAATCAGGAGAGGTCAGCACCAGATCGGCTGCCGGCGTAAAGAGATCGCCATGCAGACCTTTAAAGCGATCTTTCATTTCGACAATCAGACGTTCCGCCGTCTTTTTCCCGATACCAGGAAGTTTAATCAATGCCACAGGATCTTCACGCTCAACGGCGTTAACAAACTGCTGAGCCGACATGCCGGATAAAATCGCCAGCGCCAGTTTCGGCCCCACGCCATTGGTTTTAATCAGTTCACGGAACAGGGTGCGTTCCTGTTTATTGTTAAACCCATACAACAGTTGTGCATCTTCACGCACGACAAAATGGGTGAAAACAATGGCTTCTTTCCCGGCATCAGGAAGCTCATAGAAACAGGTCATTGGCATGTGTACTTCATAGCCCACGCCTCCCGTTTCAAGCAGTACTAACGGGGGTTGTTTTTCAATGATGATGCCTCTGAGTCTGCCTATCACATGACGCTCCTGCGTTCTGGAAGAAGTTATGCCCTAAATAATTCGAGTTGCAGGAAGGCTGCAAGGGAGTAAATCCCCAGGAGCGAAAACCCGTAAGTGACTGGGGTGAGCGAGTGCAGCCAACGCTCATGCAACTTGAAGTATGACGAGTATAATAAAAAAAGGCTGGATAAACATCCAGCCTGATTTGTTATTATCGTAACCTGCCTCGTGCCAGATTGAGCCGCGACTCACTCATCTGCATCGCATTTTGGCTGACATGGCAGTGAGTTATCGCAATTGCCAGCGCATCGGCGGCATCAGCCTGTGGGTTAGCCGGCAGCTTCAGCAAGGTGCGCACCATGTGCTGTACCTGACTTTTCTCTGCACTACCAATCCCCACGACCGTCTGCTTCACCTGACGTGCGGCATATTCGAACACCGGAAGATCCTGGTTCACTGCCGCGACAATCGCCACCCCACGAGCCTGACCCAGTTTCAGCGCCGAATCGGCGTTTTTCGCCATAAAGACCTGCTCAATGGCAAAATAGTCTGGCTGAAACTGAGTAATGATTTCCGACACACCTGCATAAATGAGCTTCAGCCGTGACGGCAAATCATCGACTTTGGTGCGAATACAACCACTACCAAGGTAGGTTAGCTGGCGTCCAACCTGACGGATGACGCCATAGCCAGTGACGCGTGAGCCAGGGTCAATCCCGAGGATTATCGACATCACGCGTCTCCTGTAAACGGTTCATGCACCCTATATAATTCGAGCGCCAGGAAGGTAAGCGAACGCAAACAACGCACCTGTCGCCTGAAGTATGACGGGTATACGCTCTCATCAGAGAGTCGCCGCAACCTCATCCGAGATTTCACCGTTGTGATACACTTCCTGCACGTCGTCGCAGTCTTCAAGCATGTCGATCAGACGCAGCAGTTTTGGCGCAGTCTCTGCATCCATATCCGCTTTGGTTGACGGAATCATCGAGACTTCTGCGTTATCCGCTTTCAGACCAGCAGCTTCCAGCGCATCACGTACAGCGCCCATCTCTTCCCATGCGGTATAAACGTCAATCGCACCGTCGTCGAAGGTTACAACGTCTTCAGCACCGGCTTCCAGCGCCGCTTCCATGATCACATCTTCGTCGCCTTTCTCGAAGGAGATGACGCCTTTTTTGCTGAACAGGTAAGCAACTGAACCATCAGTTCCCAGATTACCGCCGGTTTTGGTGAACGCATGACGCACTTCCGCAACGGTACGGTTACGGTTGTCAGACAAGCATTCAACCATCACTGCAGTACCGCCAGGGCCGTAACCTTCATAAATGATGGTTTCCATGTTCGCGTCGTCATCACCGCCAACACCACGCGCAATAGCACGGTTCAGGGTGTCACGCGTCATGTTGTTAGACAGCGCTTTATCAATCGCTGCACGCAGACGTGGGTTTGAAGCGGCATCGCCGCCCCCCAGACGCGCTGCGGTTACCAGCTCACGAATGATTTTAGTAAAAATTTTACCACGTTTAGCATCCTGTGCCGCTTTGCGGTGTTTGGTGTTGGCCCACTTACTATGACCTGCCATAAAAAGTTCCTCAAAAATTATCCGTCGCCTTTCAGCTACCGGGTGCGTTGGCTGCGCCCGCTCATACCGGTCACTTACCAACGTAAGCGTCTGGTGATTCGCGACCTTGCCGCCTTCCTGGTAACTGAAATGCCTGGAAATTAATTAACATTAATTACAAATTCTTCAATCGCCTGCCGATTGCTCCACGACTTGGTCAGTGCGGCGGCATCCGCCGCATCTACCCAGCGGTAGGTCAAATGTTCAGTGAACACGATCTCCCGTTCGTGGGGAAGCGCAAGACAGAACCAGGATTCCGTATTACGGTCGATGCCCGGCGCATAGCGATGGCGTAAATGGCTAAAAATTTCAAACTCCACCGTGCGCTGACAGTCCTTCAGGGTCAGTTGCTCAAGAGCAACATCGATAGTGACCTCTTCCTTTACTTCACGCACGGCAGCCTGCAATGCGGTTTCCCCCTCTTCCAGACTGCCGGTAACCGACTGCCAAAAATCAGGGTCATCGCATCGCTGCAACATCAGCACCCGTTTCGTGTCCTGGGCATAGATAACGACTAAGACAGAAATGGGGCGCTTATATTGCATATTATTCGTTCTCCGAAATCTCTTTTGACACTTTCGGCAAAACCTGGATGCCCAGTTCAGTCAGAGAGGCCGGGTTAGCAAAGCTCGGCGCTTCAGTCATCAGACACGCCGCTGCTGTGGTTTTCGGGAAGGCAATAACATCACGAATGTTGTCAGTGCCGGTCAGCAGCATGGTCAGGCGATCAAGACCAAACGCCAGACCTGCGTGCGGCGGCGTACCGTATTTCAGCGCATCCAGCAGGAAGCCAAACTTCTCACGCTGTTCTGTCTCGTTGATACCCAAAATACCAAACACCGTCTGCTGCATTTCACCGCTGTGAATACGCACGGAACCGCCACCCACTTCGTAGCCGTTGATGACCATGTCATAGGCGTTAGCTACCGCATCTTCCGGAGCAGCTTTCAGTTCAGCAGCCGTCATGTCTTTCGGTGAGGTGAATGGGTGGTGCATTGCAGTCAAACCACCTTCGCCGTCTTCTTCAAACATTGGGAAGTCGATAACCCAGAGCGGAGCCCATTTGGTTTCGTCGGTCAGGTTGAGGTCTTTACCCAGTTTCAGACGCAGTGCGCCCATCGCATCGGCAACGCCTTTCTTGTTGTCTGCGCCGAAGAAGATCATGTCGCCGTCTTGCGCACCAGTGCGCTCAAGGATCGCTTCCACGATTTCCGCATTCAGGAATTTCGCGACCGGGCTGGTAATACCGTCCAGACCTTTTGCTCGCTCGGTCACCTTAATGTAGGCCAGGCCTTTCGCGCCGTAGATCTTGATGAAGTTGCCGTAGTCGTCAATCTGTTTACGGCTAAGAGCTGCACCACCCGGTACGCGCAGAGCAGCAACACGGCCTTTTGGATCGTTAGCCGGGCCAGCAAATACCGCGAACTCGACGGATTTTACCAGGTCAGCCACGTCCACCAGCTCCATTGGGTTACGCAGGTCTGGTTTGTCTGAGCCGTAACGACGCTCCGCTTCAGCAAAGGTCATGATTGGGAAATCACCCAGCTCTACACCTTTCACGTCGTTCCACAGTCCGCGCACCAGCGCTTCCATCACTTCACGCACCTGTTCGGCAGTCATGAAGGAGGTTTCTACGTCGATCTGGGTAAATTCTGGCTGACGGTCAGCACGCAGGTCTTCGTCACGGAAGCATTTTACGATCTGATAGTAGCGATCAAAACCGGACATCATCAGCAACTGTTTGAACAGCTGTGGAGACTGTGGCAACGCATAGAATTTGCCTTTATGAACGCGGGACGGGACCAGGTAATCGCGTGCGCCTTCTGGCGTGGCTTTGGTCAGCATCGGGGTTTCGATGTCGAGGAAACCGTGATCATCCATAAAGCGGCGCACCAGGCTGGTGATTTTCGCGCGTGTTTTCAGACGCTGAGCCATTTCTGGGCGACGCAGATCCAGATAACGGTATTTCAGGCGAGCTTCTTCCGTATTGACGTGGTTTGAGTCAAGCGGCAGCGCTTCTGCGCGGTTGATGATCGTCAGATCGGAGGCCAGTACTTCGATTGCGCCAGTCGCCATTTCAGCGTTGATGTTCTTCTCATCACGCGCGCGCACCGTACCGGTCACCTGGATGCAGAATTCATTACGCAGTTCAGAAGCCAGCTTCAATGCATCCGCGCGATCCGGATCGAAGAACACCTGAACGATACCTTCACGGTCGCGCATATCGATGAAAATAAGGCTACCAAGATCACGACGACGGTTGACCCAACCACACAAGGTAACTTGCTGTCCGACATGGGACTGACGCAGCTGCCCGCAATATTCTGTACGCATGAGATATCCCTTAATTAGCCGCAGGCTGATTGTCGCCTTTGTTCCAGGCTACGTTTGTCGCAGCTTTAACTGTATGTCACCACTGGGTGAAAAAAGGCGGCTATTATACTGAAAATTCCGCCATACGATAAGAGAGAAGCGCGCCTGACGCACGTTTGCTGCACTCTTATTGCGCATTCTCACAAAAATTAACAAAATTATCCGATCTTCATCCCCCCTTTACGTCGTAAGGTGTGGCCAAAGCGATTCATTTTACTGGAGTAACCATGTTGACATTTGATGCCACTAAAACTGCCCTTGTCGTGATTGATTTGCAGGAAGGGATCCTGCCCTTTGCCGGTGGCCCTCATACCGCAGGGGATGTGGTCGACCGTGCTGCCCGCCTGGCAGAAAAATGTCGTCGTGTTGGCGCTCCGGTTGTCCTGGTCCGTGTAGGTTGGTCTGAAGACTTCGCTGAAGCATTAAAACAGCCCGTCGATGCGCAAGCGCCTGCTCACGCACTGCCTGCTAACTGGTGGGCTTATCCAGAAAAACTGGGTAAATGCGACAGCGATATTGAGGTAACAAAGCGTCAGTGGGGCGCATTCTACGGAACCGATCTCGAATTACAGCTGCGCCGCCGTGGCATTGACACCATCATTCTGTGTGGGATCTCCACCAACATCGGCGTGGAATCTACCGCCCGCAACGCCTGGGAACTGGGCTTTAACCTGGTGATTGCAGAAGATGCATGCAGCGCGGCATCGGCTGACCAGCATAAGGGCAGCATGACAAACATCTTCCCGCGCATTGGGCGTGTACGCAGCACAGAAGAGATCGTAAGCGCGTTATGATCTATCTGGGCCTTCCCCAATGGTCGCACCCGAAATGGGTGCGGCTGGGTATCACCAGCCTCGAAGAGTACGCCCGACACTTCAACTGTGTCGAAGGCAATACCACGCTGTACGCCTTGCCAAAGGCCGAAATTGTGGCGCGCTGGCACGAACAAACCACCGATAGCTTCCGCTTTTGCTTTAAGTTTCCGGCAACCATTTCCCACAACGCAGCGCTGCGTAACTGCGGTGATTTGACCGAGGAATTTTTGAGCCGAATGTCGCCGCTGGCAAACCGAATCGGACAATACTGGCTCCAGCTTCCCGCCACGTTTGGCCCACGAGACCTGCCTGCGCTGTGGCAGTTTCTTGATATGTTGCCTCGTGAGTTCACTTACGGTGTCGAAGTGCGACACCCTGATTTTTTCGCAAAAGGTGACGCGGAAAAAGCGCTTAATCGCGGCCTGCATGAGCGCGCGGTGAATCGTGTCATCCTCGACAGCCGACCGGTGCATAGCGCCATTCCACATAATGAGGCGGTTATTGAGGCTCAACGGAAAAAACCAAAGGTTCCCGTGCATGCGGTTGTCACCGCCACGAACCCAATGGTGCGCTTTATCGGGAGTGACAATATGCAGCAGAATCAGGCGATGTTTGCCGTCTGGCTGCGCACGTTGCCTGTATGGGAGCAAACCACTACGCCCTACCTTTTCCTGCATACTCCGGATATTGCCCAGACACCTGAACTGGTCGATGCTCTCTGGCAAGCCTTACAAACTGCGGTTCCGTCGGTCGGACCAGCGCCTTCTATCCCACAACAATCTTCTCTTTTCTGATATCAGCCCCTATCATATAGACGAGCCATCTGCCAAAAACAGGGAGTTTGTATGGTCAGCGCGCTGTATGCCGTGTTAGGTGCATTACTGCTGATTAAGTTTTCGTTTGATGTTGTGCGCCTGAGAATGCAGTATCGCGTCTCCTACGGTGATGGTGGTTTTTCTGAGCTGCAAAGCGCCATTCGCATTCATGGCAACGCGGTGGAATACATTCCTGTCGCGCTCGTTTTGTTGCTGTTTATGGAGATGAACGGCGCGGAAACCTGGATGGTTCACGTTTGCGGTCTTCTGCTGATTGCAGGCCGGTTAATGCATTACTACGGTTTTCATCATCGCTTATTTCGCTGGCGTCGTTCTGGCATGAGTGCAACCTGGTGTTCGCTGTTGCTGATGGTGCTGGCTAACCTTTGGTATATGCCGTGGGAGTTGGTTTTCTCTTTCCATTAGCGCACAATACGCCACTTTATTTTTCCCGGATGTTTACGTTATGTCTGATCGCGACACGCTTTTTTCCGCGCCTATCGCCAGCCTTGGCGACTGGACCTTTGATGAACGGGTAGCCGAAGTCTTCCCTGACATGATCCAGCGCTCTGTTCCAGGTTATTCCAATATTATCTCCATGATCGGCATGCTGGCTGAACGCTTCGTTCAGCCTGGTACGCAGGTTTATGACCTGGGTTGTTCGCTTGGGGCCGCAACGCTGTCCGTTCGTCGTAACATTCATCATGACGGTTGTAAGATCGTTGCGGTTGATAACTCCCCGGCAATGGTCGAACGCTGCCGCCGTCACCTCGATGCCTACAAAGCACCCACGCCAGTGGATGTCATTGAAGGTGATATCCGCGAGATCAACATTGAAAATGCGTCAATGGTGGTCCTGAATTTTACCCTGCAGTTTCTGGAGCCTGACGACCGCCAGTTGTTGCTGGACAAAATTTATAAAGGCCTGAACCCTGGCGGCGCGCTGGTGTTATCTGAGAAATTCAGTTTTGAAGACGCCAGCGTGGGCGAATTGCTGTTCAACATGCACCACGACTTTAAGCGCGCCAATGGCTACAGCGAACTGGAGATCAGCCAGAAACGCAGCATGCTGGAAAATGTGATGCTGACGGACTCCGTTGAAACGCACAAAGCGCGTCTGCATCGCGCTGGCTTCGAGCACAGCGAACTCTGGTTCCAGTGTTTTAACTTTGGCTCACTGGTGGCATTGAAAGCAGAGGTGGCTGCATGATCGAGTTCGGTAACTTTTATCAGTTGATTGCCAAAAATCATCTTTCTCACTGGCTGGAAACACTGCCTGCGCAAATTGCCACCTGGCAACGCGAGCAACAACATGGCCTGTTAAAACAGTGGTCAAACGCCGTTGAGTTTCTGCCTGAACTGACGCCTCACCGTTTAGATCTCCTGCACAGTGTCACGGCAGAAAGCGAAGAGCCGCTCAGCCCTGGGCAGTTAAATCGCATTGAAACGTTGATGCGTAACCTGATGCCCTGGCGCAAAGGCCCCTACTCCTTATATGGCGTGAATATCGACACTGAATGGCGCTCAGACTGGAAATGGGACCGCGTGTTGCCACATCTGTCTGACCTGAGCGGTCGAACCATTCTGGATGTTGGCTGCGGCAGCGGTTACCACATGTGGCGTATGATTGGCGCAGGCGCACATCTTGTTGTCGGCATCGACCCTATGCAACTGTTCCTGTGCCAGTTTGAAGCGGTACGTAAATTACTGGGTAACGATCAGCGGGCGCACCTTCTCCCGCTTGGGATAGAGCAACTTCCAGCCTTAAATGCCTTTGATACCGTCTTCTCCATGGGCGTGCTCTATCATCGCCGTTCCCCACTGGAACACCTCTGGCAGCTAAAAGATCAGCTGGTGAACGGAGGCGAGTTGGTACTGGAAACGCTGGTTGTCGACGGCGATGAAAATACCGTACTGGTTCCAGGCGATCGCTACGCGCAGATGCGTAATGTCTATTTTATTCCTTCTGCCCTGGCGCTGAAAAACTGGCTGGAGAAGTGTGGCTTTGTTGATGTGCGTATTGCAGATGTGAGCGTAACCTCAATCGAGGAACAACGCCGTACAGACTGGATGGTAACCGAATCACTGGAGCAATTCCTCAACCCGGAAGACCACAGCAAAACCATTGAAGGCTATCCCGCGCCGATGCGTGCAGTGTTGATTGCCACCAAACCGTAATGTTCCCCTCATCCCGTCCCTCCCCCCACAGGAGCGAGGGTTAGGGGAATAAAAAAAGGCCCCTGTTGAAATTGCAGGGGCCTGGTACAAGCAAGCATCATATTGGGCGACATGATGCGCGGTAAAAATCGCTACGTTGCTACACGTGATAACGTTCAATCATCGATTTCATTACCGCAACCGACTCTCCATCTACACCGTAGCGGGAATACTCATCCGCCTCAGCATCCGTCGACATTGACAACCCTGTATTGCGATATCGCATAGGTGAAGGCGTCCACTTGCCTGCTGAGCTATGAAGCTCTTCTACCCCTGCGTTTAAAAACTTATCCAGATTGCTGGCACGGACTCCCGCACCCGCCATGACTATTGGAACACCGGAATGGGCTTTTAGTTCCGTAATTAATTGCAAACCTTTTTCAGCCGACGCTTGCTGGCCCGATGTGAGAATGCGCGCCACACCAAGTTCTGCAAGATTATCAAATGCCTGAAGCGGATCGGCACACATATCAAAAGCACGATGAAAAGTGACCGCCAGCCCCTCTGCCGCCTTCATAACCTGACGCATACGCGGCATATCGACATGGCCCTCTTCATCCAGCAGGCCGATGACCAGGCCCTGGAATCCAAGATCGCGTACCAGCCTGATATCATCAAGCATGGCACTGAACTCATCCGTCGTATAACAAAAATCTCCACCACGCGGACGAATAATCGGGTGAACCGGAATCGTCACCTCACGGCGAACTGACATCAACACACCGTATGACGGTGTTAATCCACCTTCTTTCGGAGCCGCACACAACTCGATACGGTCAGCGCCGTAATGTTGCGCGGTGACGGCACACTCCATGCTGTAACAACAAATCTCCAGCAGCGCCATTCCTTCCTCCTTAACGTCCCTAAAACGAGCTATCATCCCACGCCTTCCACTTTGGGACTCAGCGTAAGTTCACAAAGTCTTACGTGTTATTCTTCACTGGCGACAATCTGTTCGATTGTCCACGGATGAAATTTTACAGTCACTTTCCCGTCGGTAACGGCAAGCGTGGGGTTTGGTAACCGCTCGCGCTCACCTTTTGGGGAACTGGTTTTTACAAAAACACCCGGTTTGCTTAACCCATCATCAGAGAGCAGCGACAACGCCCTGGCATTCAGGGTTTCAGGGTCACCAGGCAAGACAATTTCGATATGCTCCCACCCTTCATGCGGATAACGTTTCTCTCCCGGCCAGGGCAACTCGACAACAGTGAATTGCCAGTGCGCCACGCAGACGGGCTCATGTAATTTAAACAAGCAGATGGGACGGCCATTAATAATGTTTTCTGAGAGCAACTCACCACACTGTTCAAATCCACGACGCCAGCGCTCGGCGGTGGCATTCTGATGGCAGCGCAGAGAAATGTGATCTGCTTCAAGCGGCGCGATATCCAGTCCAAGACGGGTGGCAAGTTCTGTGAACGCCTGAGTGAAACGGGGTAAATCTGCGGAAATATCATGCAGTTCGTCAATGGATAGCCAGTTCGCCATAAGTCAGTCTCTTATCGTGTCGCAAAGCCGCTAATTTACTCTGTTGCCAGACGTCAACCAACCGCTGAATTCGGGTTTTTATTCCTGCATGTTTATGCAGACCTTCTCCGCCTGGATTCTGAGCGATCTTCCCCCCGCGCAATGCTGACGCCAGAAGGCATTTGCAGTATACTCCCGCCCTAAATTCTTAAACTGCCGTGGGTGTTGGTTAACCCGCGTCAAAAACGTAAGGTATCCAGGTGAATATTCAGGCTCTTCTCTCAGAAAAAGTCAGTCAGGCACTGATTGCCGCAGGTGCGCCTGCGGATTGCGAACCCCAGGTTCGTCAGTCAGCAAAAGTACAGTTTGGCGACTATCAGGCTAATGGCGTGATGGCAGTGGCTAAAAAACTGGGCATGCCGCCGCGACAACTCGCTGAGCTGGTGCTGACTCATCTGGATCTGGACGGTATCGCCAGTAAAACAGAAATCGCCGGTCCTGGTTTTATTAACATTTTCCTTGAGCCTGCTTTCCTGGCACAACATGTTGACGCGGCGCTGAAATCCGACCGTCTTGGTGTGAGCCAACCACAGGCGCAGACGGTAGTTATTGACTACTCAGCACCTAACGTTGCGAAAGAGATGCACGTTGGTCACTTGCGCTCCACCATCATCGGTGATGCCGCTGTCCGCACGCTGGAGTTTCTGGGTCACAAAGTGATCCGCGCTAACCACGTCGGTGACTGGGGTACGCAGTTCGGCATGCTGATCGCTTACCTGGAAAAACAACAGCAGGAAAATGCTGGTGAAATGGCACTGGCGGACCTGGAAGGTTTCTACCGCGAAGCGAAAAAACATTACGACGAAGATGAAGTGTTTGCTGAACGCGCCCGTAGCTACGTAGTGAAGCTGCAAGGTGGCGACGAATACTTCCGTGAGATGTGGCGCAAGCTGGTCGACATCACCATGTCCCAGAATCAGCTGACTTATAACCGCCTGAACGTAACGCTGACCCGTGACGATGTGATGGGTGAAAGCCTCTACAACCCAATGCTGCCGGGTATCGTGGCCGATCTTAAAGCAAAAGGCCTGGCAGTCGAGAGTGAAGGTGCTACGGTTGTGTTCCTTGATGAATATAAAAACAAGGAAGGCGAACCTATGGGCGTCATCATCCAGAAAAAGGATGGTGGCTACCTGTACACGACGACGGATATTGCCTGCGCGAAATATCGTTATGAAACGCTGCATGCCGATCGCGTGCTCTACTATATCGACTCCCGTCAGCACCAGCACCTGATGCAGGCATGGACCATCGTGCGTAAAGCCGGCTACGTGCCAGATTCTGTTCCACTGGAACACCACATGTTCGGCATGATGCTGGGCAAAGACGGTAAGCCGTTCAAAACCCGTGCGGGCGGTACAGTGAAGCTGTCCGATCTGCTGGACGAAGCGCTGGAACGTGCCCGTCGTCTGGTTGCAGAGAAAAACCCGGATATGGCCGCAGAGGAGCTGGAAAAACTGGCTAACGCAGTCGGTATTGGCGCAGTGAAATACGCCGATCTCTCCAAAAACCGTACCACCGACTACGTGTTTGACTGGGATAACATGCTGGCGTTTGAAGGTAACACCGCGCCATACATGCAGTATGCTTACACCCGCGTGCTGTCCGTGTTCCGTAAAGCTAACATTGACGAAAACGTGCTGGCTAATGCTGCCGTTGTGATCGGCGAAGATCGTGAAGCGCAGCTGGCGGCTCGCCTGCTGCAGTTTGAAGAGACGCTGGGCGTCGTTGCCCGTGACGGCACACCGCATGTAATGTGTGCTTATCTGTATGACCTGGCGGGTCTGTTCTCTGGTTTCTACGAACACTGCCCTATTCTCTCTGCCGAGAATGACGCGGTACGTCACAGCCGTTTGAAACTGGCGCAGCTGACGGCGAAAACCCTGAAGCTGGGTCTGGATACCCTGGGTATCGAAACCGTAGAACGGATGTAATGATCGTTTCATAAAAAAACCCGGCCAGTGCCGGGTTTTTTTATTATCAGAAGTATTTCCGCAGATATTCCGTCAGGCAGAGGATCGCCATGGCCTGTCCATACGGCATTGAGGTGAGTGGGATCTCTCGATAAAACACCAGGTTACTCCCCATACCAGTTCCAAATGACGTTTGCAGCAACTCTCCTTCCGGCGAAATATTCTGCACAATGCCGCGAATCGCCTTTTCAGCCACGTCCGCGAATTCCGCGCCGACATAGCGCTTACGCACCGCTTTCAGGATACCGTAGGCAAACCCTGCCGTGGCCGATGCCTCAAGATAGGAATCCGGATCGTCCAGCAGCGTATGCCAGAGACCACTTTCATCCTGGCATTTCGCCAGAGCAGAAATTTGCGCGTTGAGTACCTGAACCAGATAGCGGCGAACGGCATTATTTTCCGGTAAATCAACCAGTTCCAGGAAATCCGGGATCACGATAGTCAGCCAGCTATTTCCCCGTGCCCAGCGGGCGTTCGCGAAGTTATGCTGCCCATCGTAACTCCAGCCGTGGAACCACAGCCCTGTTTCGCGATCCATCAGATTTTGAACATGCAAAAGGAACTGATACACCGCCTCTTCCACGTATTCCGGTCGATTAAGCAACTTACCGATTTTCGCCAGTGGCAGGACGGTCATCATCAGCGTGTCATCCCACATCTGCTGATGATTCTCTTCGGCGAGGGTGATGTGTTGCATACCGCCATGGTCGGTACGCGGCATCTCATACATCGCCCATTCAGCCCAGCTATCCAGCCACGGCAGCCAGGCCGGGTTTTTGGTCTCTTCATAGCGAGAGGCAAGCGTTAAGAACGGCGCCATGGTATTGACGTTTTTGGTGGTCGCCCCTTCACGGAATCGATCAGTAAACCAGCTGTCAATAATGTCACGCATGCTCTCATCGCCGGTCTGGCAGTAATACTGCCAGATACCGTAAAGACCAACGCCATGCGTCCACTCCCATCCCGCCCATCCTTTGGTGTCGATCACGCGCCCGTCGTCCAGCCGCAGTAAGAAATCGCCCGTTTTGTCATGGATATTGACCAGATTTAGCGTCACTTTTTTAATCAGTGATTTCAGCTCATCCCTGGCGATAAAACGCTCAGGTTGACGCAGTAACGGACTCTGTTTGACAGGCCAAACCTTCATAATCTTAACCTCTGTTATATGTCGAATTCAGTACCGTACGATCCTTCAGGGAAGGTGCAGCAGGCTTATTGCGATTGAGATAACCGATGTTGTTGTTGCCCCACAACGATTCGTACGGCATACCGGCCAGCATTTCCACGGTGGCGCGGGCCTGCGGAGTGGCTCCTTCAGGCATAGCCCGACCAGACTCGCGCATTTTTGCCGTCTCTTCGCGCAATGTGCTGTGTGTTTGTAAATTCAGTTTGAAGCGTAATGACACCAGGAAGCCGCAAATCAGAACGGCGATCGTGCCAAAGCTCAGGATCATCAGAATGGTGTGACTCACTTCCGCAGGCTGTACTTTTTGTCCACTGACAAAACCAGACATCTGCATCACGATGCCCACCAGCATTATCGCCCCTGCCTGAGACGCCTTGCGGGTAAGCGTCATGATCCCCGCGAAGATCCCCTCACGCCGCTGGCCAGTGATCACTTCGTCCACATCGGCAATATAGGTGTAAGTATTCCATGGCACGTAGTTGATACCGCCGCGCCCCAGACCTGCCACCGCAGAAACCAGCAGCAGCAATGAATAGAGATCACTCAGACCGGCGTAGTAGAGCACTGCGTAAGACATTGACGCCAGGCCAAACAACACGACAACCATACGATATGACGGCGCGGGCCCGAACCGGATGCAAAGCGGGATCATGGCAATCACAGCGATGAACTGGAAGATAGCCATTGTACCCAGCAGGTTTGAGGCCATTGAGGCTTCCTGCATCAGGACGAATACCACGTAATACGTAAAGACCGCGTTGAACACGTCCTGAGCAATATACCCGCCGAGATACATCCCCAGATGCTGGCGGAATATCTTGATACGCAGCGTAGAACTTAACTCCACAAACAGCCGATTGAGACTTTGCCCTAATGAGAGTTTCTTTTTCTCTTCTTCAGCACGCAACGCCGCTTCCGTCCACTCTTCACGCGGGCGTTCCCAGGTAAAGAACCACACGAACGTCAGCATCAGCGCACAAAGAACGGAGAACACCAGGCTCGCATAGAAAAAGGAGACAGCATTGTCCTTACCGAATTGCGTCAACAAAATACCCGGCAGGAAGGAAGCCAGAATTGCTGACATCTGCGCCATTGAGATACGGGCGCCCGAAAACTTGGTTTTCTGTTTGAAGTCATCGGTCATTTCCGGCACTAAGGTTTCGTAGGGCACTAAGATCATGGTGTAAACAACATCAAACACCAGATAAGTCAGCAAGTAATACCAGAAGCCCATGTCCCCTACCCACATCAGGGAATAGCTAAATACGCAGGGGATACCAATCAGAATAAAGAACTTACGGCGACCAAAGCGTTTGCCAAGCCAGGTTGTGCCAAAGTTATCGGTTAAAAAGCCCATTAATGGGCTGACTACCGCATCCAGCACCCTTGCCGCAGCAAAGATGAACGTAGCTTCAATAGGTGAGAGTCCACAGAAGGTCGTATAAAAATATAAAAGCCAGGCCGCGGTCAGCGCAGTTGTGCCCGCGCCGAGGAAATCGCCTGACCCATAAGCAAGATAATTTGCGAGTCCAATTTTACGTGTTTTCATTGCCGTCAACCCTAATCAGTTTTAGGAGACTCCCTGTAAGCAAACCTCGTCCGGGAGCTTTTACACGGCTACAGTAAAAGTATCGCTTTGTTGATACCTTTCTGTTTCTGCCATCGCAAAGAATCGCGTGGCAAAAACGCAAAGAGTGTCGTTACGCGTGTCACTGATTTATAAAACAGCGTTTCTTTTGCATCAAAAGAGAGGGTCAATTTTGAGATCCAGTCATCAGAATAACCTGGTGACTGGGTGAAAAATGGGCAAGACGCGGGCAAGATACCCTGATGTTTCCGGCACACGGCCAGCACACAGACATGTTTTTAATGTTGTGCTTTCGTTTTTGTCGGTAAGCAACATAGCCACAGCGTATAAAAGACGGCAATTGAATTTAATACCATACTGATAACACTCGTTATCTGCTGCCCAGAGGTGTCATCTGTTATTGCAACAATGGCATTATGAATTCCAGTAAGAATAAGAGGCAGCACAAACAGGTTTACCAAAAGCGCTCCGCCGAACCACCAACCTGATCTTCCTGTATCGTGCACTCTTCTGATACCAAGAGAAATTATCGGTGCTAACAGTATTAATGGAGCAAATGTCTGAAGAGGAAAGTAGACAAACCAGGCCCATACCAGCATCATTCCGCCTCTGCTGGTATGGTCTGCCATAAAACCGACCAAACATAAGTAGCTTATTCCGGCAATGCATAAAATGATAACAGCATTGACTAATATAAATAGAAATAATTCTCTGCGTGTCGTCTGACCTTTATAGACAAAGGTTTTCTTCCAGCCTTCAAGGTAACACTCCATGATACTTTTATTCATTAATCCATCCTTTTTAAAATAAACACGTTATCTACAGTAAAACTCTCTTCTCCAGTCGAATTGCAATCAAAAATGAACCGATTTTTGTAACCTCAGAAAGTAACAATAAAACTATCGCAACCACTATTTCACCGGGCGCAATAGACTTAACTAACCACGGTAAAAAAGTGACAGAAGGTATCACAAGCAACAGGCGCAGTGGGGTCTGCGCCACGACCACGCAGAAAACCCGATCCCAGCATAAAAAGAGGAGTAGAGCAGAAAAAACAATCGACAGCGTTGTGAGCATTGATAAAACAAATATAGTAACCAGTAAATAACTGCTGCCATGATCAGAATATATATTTGTAAAATTTAAAATATCATCGACAAAAGGAACTTGTTTCTGTGCAATTTTATACCAAAAGTAGTGTGCTATATATAAAGCATCCATCCCTCCCCAGAACATGCAGACCTTTCTGAAATTAATTTTCACCTGCGCTCCTTACGATAAGATAATGCATTCATAAAACCCGGGGCGGATGATGAATTCATCATTGCATTAAAAAATAAAGCTATCCGAGTGCGCAGTATAGGGTCCACACTGTCTTTTATCCAGCCAAAATCGCGCCACCGCTTAGTCATGCGGCATAATCTCTTTGTGACCAAGACTAAAAAGATCAAAGTGGAATGAATAAATAGAATCTTAATGAATAAAACGACAAAAAACATAATCTCTGCAAATATATTATATCCGCAGGTTACGACAAGAACTGAAGCAATAAAACAGAGAAAGGGATAAAGAGAAAAGCACACATGATTTGATGAACTGCAATGCCATTCCGTTTAAGTGAATGGCATTGACCAGTTAGCGGTAGTTTACGATGACAGAATTGCTCTGTACTTTGAGCGCAGGGATCAGACGTCCTCCGCCAGGTACTTCCCAGACGAAGCGCAGCGGTTCAACAGCAGGTACGCCGTTGAACGCCTGGGTCGTTCCACTTTCACCATCAATCTCTGTGCAGCGGGTCTGAGAACATAAACGTACCAGCAACCCGGCAGGCGTTGGACCATTCAGTTGATAACGCCAGACCACCAGCGTCATCAAACCTGAAACGGGTTCAGATGCTGCGAGAGGACGTGACGAGGCAGACACTCCGCGATTATTCAGCGTGATGCCAATACTGCTGGCCTGCCACATTCCATCACCCGCGGCTTGCGCCGCCAGCGGAAACAGCACTATCCATAACCACTTGCGCATTATTTCCCTCCGATTGTCGCCGTCATACGAATATGACGATTATCCGACAGTTCCATATTTGACAACACCACCAGTTGCGTCAGGCTACGACGCAGGAAGCGGGACAGTAACGGACGTAACGCGTGGTTTACCAGAAGAACCGGTGGTGCGCCCAACATCTCCTGACGCGCCAGCGCTTCCTGAGTTTGCGCCAGCAGACGATCGGCCAGACCCGGCTCCAGGCCGCCCCCCCCTTGCAATGCCTGTAGCAGCAAACGTTCCAGCGGTGTATCCAGGCCAATAACCTGAACTTCGCCATTTCCCGGGAACCACTGCTGGGTGATCGCACGTCCCAGAGCCACACGCACAACCGCCGTCAGTTCATGCGGATCGCTTTGCAGCGGTGCATGTTCCGCCAGTGTTTCCAGGATGGTTCGCATGTCGCGAATCGGCACTTTTTCGTCAAGCAGGTTTTGCAGTACCTTATGCAGGGTAGTTAATGTCACCACTCCCGGAACCAGATCTTCCGTCAGCTTCGGCATCTCCTGGGTCACACGGTCGAGAAGCTGCTGTGCCTCCTGTCGACCAAACAACTCGGCGGAGAATTGACCAATAAGGTGATTCAGATGTGTTGCCACGACGGTACTGGCTTCAACCACGGTATAGCCCTGGATTTGCGCCTGTTCCTTCAGCGCACTCTCGATCCAGATAGCCGCCAGCCCAAAGGCTGGGTCGACGGTCTGCTCGCCGGGAAGAGTCCCTGCGGCCGTACCTGGGTTAATGGCCAGCCAGCGACCTGGATAGGCATCACCACTGCCAATCTCTACACCTTTCATCAGAATACGGTAGCGCGCAGGAGGTAAATCCATGTTGTCACGAATATGGACTACTGGCGGTAAAAAGCCCATGTCCTGAGCGAATTTTTTACGGATACTGCGGATACGGCCCAGCAACTCCCCATCCTGCTGGAAATCCACCATCGGGATCAGGCGATAGCCCACTTCCATCCCCAGTGAATCCTCCAGTTGAACATCGTTCCAGGTCGCTTCTACCGCCTGAGTATTCTCAGGCATTTTTACCGGGACAGACTCAGCCACGGGTTTATTTTCGCGCCCGCGCATCCACCACGCCAGGCCAAGCAACGCAGCAGTAAACAGCAGGAAGACCAGGTTTGGCATTCCTGGAACCAGTCCGAGCAGACCTAAAACACCGGCTGACAACATCATCACGCGTGGGTTGCTGAAAAGCTGCCCCACCATCTGCTGGCCTACGTCCTGGTCGGTACTCACGCGCGTCACGATGACACCCGCGGCCGTCGAGATCACCAGCGCCGGGATCTGGGCGACCAGACCGTCACCGATGGTCAGCAACGTATAGCTTTCTGCCGCGTGCCCCATGTCCATACCGTGCTGCAGCACACCGACCAACAGGCCGCCGACAACGTTGATCACCATGATCAGGATGCCCGCGACGGCATCACCACGCACAAACTTACTTGCACCATCCATTGAACCGTAGAAGTCAGCTTCCTGGGTCACATCGGAACGACGTCTCTTCGCTTCATCTTCACCAATCAACCCGGCATTCAGGTCGGCATCGATCGCCATCTGCTTACCCGGCATCCCATCCAGCACAAAACGCGCGCCAACTTCCGCAATACGTCCCGCACCTTTGGTGATAACCATAAAGTTGATGATGACCAGGATAACGAACACCACGATACCGATGGCGAAGTTCCCGCCCACCAGGAAGTGGCCGAAGGCTTCAACCACCTTACCTGCCGCGGCTGCACCCGTATGTCCTTCCATCAGGATGATACGCGTGGACGCAACGTTCAATGCCAGTCGCAACAACGTGGTAAAGAGCAAAATGGTCGGAAACGCTGCAAACTCCAGCGTACGCTGGGTGAACATCGCCACCAGCAGCACCATAATGGATAGCGCAATGTTGAATGTGAACAGCAGATCGAGGATGAACGCCGGTAGCGGCAGAACCATCATCGACAGAATCAGCAGGATAAGAATCGGCCCGGCCAGAACCTGCCATTGTGTCGATTTCATGTTGCCTGGCAGGCGCAACATTGCCAGCAGATTAGCCATCAGTATCCTTCTCATTCATAAAATCCAGCGCTTCAGGCACTGGAAGGTTCTCAGGTTTCACAGGTCGTTGACCGCCCGCTAAACGCCAGCGTTTCAGTTGCCATACCCAGGCCAGAACTTCCGCCACGGCAGCGTAAAGTTGTCCAGGGATCTGTTGTCCGATTTCCGCATGGCGGTATAACGCACGCGCCAGTGGCGGTGCTTCAAGAATCGGAACACGGTTTTCAGTTGCAATTTCACGAATGCGCAGCGCAATCAGTCCAGCCCCTTTGGCCACCACTTTTGGCGCACTCATTTTGTTTTCGTCGTATCGCAGTGCAACAGAATAGTGCGTCGGGTTGGTGACGATAACGTCCGCTTTTGGCACATCTTCCATCATGCGACGGCGTGCAGCAGCACGCTGCATCTGGCGAATACGCCCTTTCACGTGCGGATCACCTTCCATTTGTTTATATTCATCACGGATATCCTGACGGGACATTCGCAACTTCTTGATATGGGTATAAATCTGGAAGATAACGTCAAAACCCACCATCGGGATGATGCTGAGCACTACCAGCAACGCGCACAACCCTACCAGGTTCATGGCATTGCTCATGGCACTAAACGGGGATTCGCTCATCAGACGCATCATTTCAGGCCAGTTATGCAACAGATAAAAACCTGCCGCGCTGCCCATCAGCGTCGATTTGAGGATAGCTTTAACCAGTTCAGCCCCTGTCTGGGCCGAGAACATCCGGGCTATGCCGGGAAATGGATTAAGCTTGGAAAACTTGAACTGCAGTGATTTGGCACTAAACACCAGGCCGCCCAGCATGATAGGCGACACAATCGCCACCAGAACGACCCCAACGATGAGCGGAAGTAATGCGATCATCGCGTCTTTAATTAACAGGATGATTTGACTAAGAATCAGATTCGGATCATTGACCATGCTGTGATCAAAACGCAGCCCAGCCGTCAGCATTCCCGCCAATCTTCGGGCGAGCGACTCCCCTCCCAACCAGATAATGCACACGCCTACAATCAGAATCAGCAGGGATGTCAGTTCTCGGGATCGGGGGATTTGCCCTTCCTCACGCGCTTTTTCAAGTCGGTGGGGTGTGGGGGCTTCTGTTTTGTCGTCGCTGTCTTCTGCCACAGTGCGCGCTCGCTGCCCATTACGTCACGCTTATCATGCCAGCCGCGATAGAAACCAATGGCGGGAAAAGCCTGTCTATTCGGGCTCTTTTCGAGGTTTCTGGGGTGTTGAGTTGTCTTGAGATATTTGCGTTAGGGTATCCTCAGGCTGCTCGCGCAACCTGAGGATAAGACTCGCAATCAGAAACCGAGGCTGTCCAGCAGGTCGTCAACCTGGTCCTGGCTTGCCACAACTCCCGCTTTAGAGGCATCGAGCTGAGGGCCATTGAGCAGGCTTTCGTTCTCACGTTTAGGACGTGCAGCAGGTTCCGGGATGTTCTCCAGCAGAACCATCAGCAACTGACGTTCAATCTCCTGGATCACGTCCATCATACGCTTGATCACCTGACCGGTAAGATCCTGGAAATCCTGCGCCATCATGATGTCCAGCAATTGCGCATTCGTGAAGCTGGTATGACCGGGAACATCACCCAGGAATTTACGCGTATCCGTCACCAGTTCGCGGGCATCAGCCAGCTCAATGGGGTTTTCGAACCACTCATCCCAGCGCTTGGTCAGGGATTTTGCCCCTTTTTCCATTTCATCCTGATGCGGTTGTGACGCTTCAACGCTATTCAGTGCGCGTTCAGCGGCCTGAGCGGTCATCTGTACAACATAATCGAGACGATCGCGTGCATCCGGAATCGCTTCTGCTGCCTCAGCAATAGCCTGATCCAGACCTAGCTCGCGCAGACTGTCGCGCAGCATGCGCGTCAGGCTACCAATGCGGGCAATAATGTCGCTGGGCGAATGTTCTTCAACGGGTTTCATAGCAGGTTGCATCATCATAACTACCTCACATGCCGAGTTTCTCGAAGATCTTGCCGAGCTTTTCTTCCAGAGTCGCTGCAGTAAATGGCTTCACCACATACCCGCTTGCGCCCGCCTGTGCTGCTGCGATGATATTCTCTTTTTTCGCTTCTGCGGTCACCATCAGTACCGGCAGAGAAGACATATTGCCGTCCGCGCGAATGGTTTTCAGCAGTTCCAGACCGTCCATGTTAGGCATGTTCCAGTCAGAAATAACAAAACCAAAACCGCCAGCCTGCAGTTTGTTCAGCGCATCAACACCGTCTTCTGCCTCTTCAACGTTGTTGAAACCCAGCTCTTTCAGCAGGTTGCGAACGATGCGACGCATGGTGGAAAAGTCATCCACAACCAAAAATCTGAGCTCTTTGTCCGCCATAAAACTACACTCCTCTTTAAATACGTATTGCCTGTCCGGCACTGATTTTTGCCAACATCTGCTGGCTTACCTGGCTAAGATCGACCACTTCGCTCACGCCACCCATATTGATGGCCTCGCGCGGCATGCCGAACACCACACAACTTGCTTCATTCTGCGCAATGGTCCAGGCGCCCGCCTGGTGCATTGCTAGCATTCCGGCGGCGCCATCGTTGCCCATCCCCGTCAGGATCACCCCAACGGCGTTGCGCCCCGCGTGTTTCGCCACCGAATGAAACAGCACATCCACTGACGGACGATGCCGGTTAACCGGTGGTCCGTCATGAATTTTGATTTGATAGTTTGCGCCACTGCGCGCCAGCTCCATGTGCTTGTCACCTGGGGCGATATACGCATGACCCGGCAGAACGCGCTCGCCGTCTTCAGCCTCTTTCACGCTGATCTGACACAGCTTGTTCAGACGCTCCGCGAACGAGCGGGTAAAGCCTGGTGGCATATGCTGGGTAATAAGAATACCGGGACTTGAAAGCGGCAATGGCTGGAGTACATGACGAATTGCCTCTGTTCCTCCGGTTGACGCGCCAATGACCAGCAGTTTTTCAGAGCTGAGCAACGGCCCAGCTTTGAGCGTAACGGGAGCTGCCATCGGTTTATGCGCCGCCAGTTTTGCACGCGAGGCAGTACGGATTTTTTCCGCAATCATCTCGCTATACGCCAGCATTCCTTCACGGATGCCCAACTGCGGTTTGGTCACAAAGTCGACCGCCCCCAGTTCCAGCGCACGCAGCGTAATTTCTGAACCTTTACCGGTCAGCGATGACACCATCACGACAGGCATTGGCCGCAGACGCATTAATTTTTCAAGGAAATCGATGCCATCCATGCGCGGCATTTCGACATCCAGCGTTAGCACGTCGGGGTTATATTTTTTAATTAAATCCCGCGCAACTAAAGGATCAGGCGCAGTTGCCACCATCTCCATATCGCTGTGGCTATTGATAATTTCCGTCATGATCTGACGCATCAGCGCTGAATCATCGACAGACAATACCCTGATTTTACTCATGCTTTTTCCTTACTCAGCGCATATACCGTTTGCCCACGCAGGCTAAACTCACGCACGAGGTTGCTGAAATTCTCCGAGTGCCCTGCAAACAGTAATCCGTCAGGCTTGAGCAGCGGAACAAAGCGGCGCAGGATGTCCTGCTGCGTCGTTTTGTCAAAATAGATCATGACGTTACGGCAAAAAATAGCGTCAAATGGCCCAGGCACGTTGTACTGCTTATCCAGCAGGTTAACGGGGGCAAATTCCACACAGTTCGCCAGCTCTTGTCTCACACGTACTAAACCTTCATGCGGACCCGTACCGCGCATGAAGTAACGCTGTAACTGCTGAGGTGACAGCGTTTTAAGTTCATCCTGGCGATACACCCCGTTCCGCGCTTTTTCCAGCACTTCAGTGTCGATGTCGCTGGCGTACACTTTCCAGCGACCAGGGGCCATACCTAACGTGTCGGCTAGCGTAATCGCCAGAGAATACGGCTCCTCACCAGTAGACGCCGCCGCACTCCAGACACGGTATTCACCACCGCTATGGCGGCGAGCATGATCCGCCAGTACCGGGAAGTGGTGACCTTCACGGAAAAAAGCGGTCAGGTTGGTCGTTAATGAGTTGATAAAAGCCTGCCATTCGGCGCTGTTCTGGTTCGCTTCGAGCATGCTCAGATAGCGGCCAAAATCATCCAGTCCAAGTGTGCGCAAGCGCCGAACCAGACGGTTGTAGACCATATCTCGCTTATGATCAGCAAGTACGATCCCCGCACGCTGGTAGATTAACTGACATATCCGACGAAAATGCGCGTCGGACAGCGCGAGGCGCTGTGTCATCTGCAACAGTAATGACGTTTGCCCTGAGGGCATTGGTGATGTCATAGCGCCTTCTTAATCACATTCAGGATACAACTGGCACGGCCTGCGACCGCCCGACTTCTGTTACTGCTTCAACATGCTCTTTCACATTAAATACCGCGACCAGTCCGGTCAGATGGTCTGCCTGATTCGCCAGTTGATCGGTGGCTGCAGCCGCTTCTTCGACTAACGAGGCGTTCTGCTGCGTCACCTGATCCATCTGGCTTACCGCCTGAGCAACCTGCTCAATCCCGCGGCGCTGTTCATCCGATGCAGAGGCAATTTCGCCCATGATGTCGTTCACACGGGTGACGGAGGTCACGATCTCAGTCATGGTTTGCGCAGCAGTATCAACCAGAGTTGATCCTTGCTGCACACGCGACACGGACTCTTCAATCAACACCTTAATTTCTTTCGCCGCATTCGCACTGCGGCTCGCCAGGTTACGTACTTCACCTGCCACAACCGCAAACCCACGCCCTTGTTCACCTGCACGTGCCGCTTCAACCGCCGCATTGAGTGCCAGAATATTGGTCTGGAACGCAATACCGTCGATGACGCTGATGATGTCACCAATTTTCTGCGAACTGGTGGCAATCGCATGCATGGTACTGGCAACGTGAGACGTCTGTTCGCCACCTTTCTTCGCAGTCTGCGCGGCCTGCTTTGACAGATCAGACGCCTGACGGGCATTGTCGGCGTTCTGGCTTACCGTCGCGGTCAACTGCTCCATGCTGGCCGCCGTTTGCGCCAGCGAAGCGGCCTGCTGTTCGGTACGTGAAGAGAGATCGTTATTGCCTGCCGCAATCTCAGAAATCCCCGTGTGCATGGCATAACTGCCCTGGCGCACATCTGTAACCGTTTCACGCAATGAGCCCTGCATTGCTTTCAGGCTGGCAAAAATGGCCGAAATTTCGTTTTTGCCATACACCGCCACCGGGCGCGCCAGATTGCCTTTCGCAATGCTGTCAAAATGGCTGCTGATAATGGCCAGCGGTTGCACAATCATTTTGCGCGACCAGAACAACGCCCCGCCGGTTAACAGTGCGGCCAGAATGACCACGACCGCGAAAATCACACCGGACATGTGGTAACTGCTGCGGCTGCCCTCACCTGCACGTTCAACAAACTGGTTAATATCCTGCTGCCACGCGTTGAAACTGCCATCGAACGCGGCCTGAGAATCCTGCACTGGCGCGGTCAGGAAGTCTGAAAGCTGGTTGTTCTCAAGCCAGGTCGCCTGGTGCTCCAGATCGCTGTGCCACTGGTCGAAATTCTTCTTCATGGTTGCCGTCAGCGCTTTCCCTTTTTCGCTGACAGCCTCTTGTGCGGTGAAGGCTTTAAACTGCGCATCGGCCTGCTTGAGGCTGTCACGCGCAGTCACCATCAGCGCTTTAATATCATCCGGCGGATAACTCAGGGCGGTTAAGGTCCCTGCCTTATTCAGCGCCGTACTTGCCTGCAATAAAACCGCTCGCGTTTGTGCCAGAGCGGAGCGCTGTTGATTACTCGCCTCGACTTCCTGCAAATTCTGATAGCCATCGCGAAACGCCCAAAAAGACAACCCGTTACTGCCAACCTGCAACACACCGCAAAGAATCAAAATCAAAAACAGTGTGGTCGAGATACGAATACGATTTAACATCCACGCTCCCATCAAGCGGCAAGCAGCCGCGGTTTAAATGTCAGTCAAAATGTTTCCCAGTTGTCATCTTGTCCGGTCGTCAGCGCACGGTTTTTTACTGCCACCGTCGCTGACGTCGCCTCGCTGTGTGTCAGACGAGAAGAGACCGTATTTGTAGGTTTTGAGATAAGACGAAATGCCGAGACGGCCATCTTCAGACGGCTCGCCTGGTCTTCCAGCGCAGCCGCCGCCGTAGCGGACTCCTGCACCAGTGCGGCGTTTTGTTGTGTAACACGATCCATTTCAGATACTGCCAGAGCGACCTGATCGATCCCCCGACTCTGCTCATCCGAGGCAGAGGCAATTTCACCCATGATGTCCGTAACGCGGGTGACCGCATTAACGATGTCATTCATGGTTTCTCCCGCACTTTCCACCAGCACAGAGCCGGTATCAACGCGCGAGACAGAGTCTTCAATCAGGGCTTTAATTTCTTTCGCGGCATTCGCGCTGCGGCTTGCCAGGTTACGAACTTCACCGGCCACCACCGCAAAGCCACGGCCCTGCTCTCCGGCACGTGCCGCTTCTACAGCAGCGTTCAGCGCCAGGATATTGGTCTGGAAAGCAATTCCATCAATCACACTGATGATGTCAGCGATTTTCTTCGAACTGTCGGCAATTTCATGCATGGTTTTCACCACGCCATCCACCACACGACCACCACGCTGCGCCGTCTCTGAGGCGCTTTCTGCAAGCTGAGACGCCTGGCGGGCATTATCGGCGTTCTGTTTCACCGTCGCGGTCAACTCTTCCATACTGGCGGCGGTTTCCTCCAGTGCAGAGGCTTGCTGTTCGGTACGCGAAGAGAGGTCGTTGTTACCCATCGCGATTTCGCTCGTACCGGTATAAATAGCATCCGACCCCTGACGCACATTCGCGACGGTATCAATCAGCGAGCCCTGCATATGGTGAACGCTGTTCGCCAGTTCGGTGATTTCGTTACGTCCGGAAACCGTCAGCGTTTTGGTCAGGTCGCCACTGGCAATTTCACGAATATGGGCGATAACGCGTCCCAACGGATTAAGCAGAATGTGGCGAATGCCATACCAGACGACGACCAGCACAATCACCAGCGCTAACGCCAGAACCGCCATCTGCCATTTGGCAAAAAGATAGTCATTTTGGCTGGCCGTAAATGCTGAGTGATATTGCTCGCTGCTGGCTTTCGCATACTCAGTCAGTGCCGCACCGAGGGCGTTTTGCATGCCTTGTGTAGGCTGGGCGAAATAGGCGTCAGTGTTCCCACTCTCCAGGAACTGGATCAGTTCCGTCAGACCGGCGAAGTAGGCGTTATATTTTTCGTCGATGTTTTGGCTCGCCTGCTCCATTGCAGGCTGTGGCGTACTCTTTTTGAAGGCGTCGTAATGTTTTGCGGCGTCTGCAAGGGTTGCGCGGGCATTTTTCAACAGATCCGTTTTTGCACTACTTTGCTGATTATTTGGATCCATCATCATGCGAGCAGAAGAACGGCTCAGGTTGATACGCGTTTGCAGCATCAAATCCCAGGTCGAGGTCAGTTCACTTTGCTGTAAGCGCAGTTCATTTGACGTGGCAAAACTGTCCTGATTGTTTTTTAACGACGAGAAAAACAATCCGCCGGAAATAAGCTGAAGAAGCGCGAAAATGACCAGCACCATCATAAGCATTGTGACAACGCGGATACGGTTCAACATACAACACCTTCTCATAGATTTATTAACGGTGTTATCGGCACAGACAGCGGGAACTTTACATTTGAGAAAGGGAAAAGCGTGGACTTAAAACGTAACGTCGACTATCAGGGTGTCACTGTAAGTTCCTGCAGGCGGCGTAGTCTGGCTGGTGAGAACTTTGGCGGTGTAGTTATAGGTGCGCAGTAATCCGTCTGCGCTGAGCTGTGATGATGCCGAGCTGGCCCAGCGCTCGCCGCCACTTCCGCCCCATCGGTTAGAGGTGGCCTCTTTATAAATGTCGTAACTCATATAGTTACTGCCACTGGCCATCCTGCGCACGTTGTTCTGCGAATTCGCGCCATCATTAATACCAATGGTGTAGACGCTCCCTTTGGTGCATGTCACCGCAATCGCCTGCGAGATAACAGGAAAATTTTGGACCAGCGGCGCGCTATTAAAGCTCACATCAGGTGTTGTCATCGCACTGCAGTCGTTGGTCACGTTCATGTCTACCGTGATGGTGGTGATGGATGTTCCGGTTTGTAAACCGGACAGGCATACGTTCAGCACGCCCACCGAACAGACACTGTAGGTAATACTCAACGTCAAGGTGACCTGGTACGGCCCTGCAGTGACGTTTTGTCCGGCCACAGTGCGGAAATAGAGAGGGATATTGTACTGCCTGCCTCCGATAAGATTTAACAATGTACTGCTGCCCCAGGTATAGGCTTTACTGATTTGCACTTCACTGCTGCTCGCACAGCCTGACAACCCACACAGCCGCGTTGGGATCACATCGGTGATCGTCGCATTGTCGGTGCGTTTCAGGGTGGCACGGCTATTGGCCGAAATCGTGGCTGATGTGTAGTTCAGTGTCACCGTATCACTGGTGAGCAGGTTGAGTAGCGCATCACATGCCACCACCAGCGTGCCGGTCGTTTCCACTTCCCCGGTTCCGCTGAGGGAAAATGACGGGACATTCCCGAATGACGCATTAACGGTACTGACGGTACACGCAGCCCAACTGCCGCAAGAGATCAGAAGCAGCATGAACATCAACCATGCGCGCTTCACTGCGCCTCCCGGCAGACCAGTGGACCGTAGGTTAAGAGTTTATGTTCAGGGTTAGCGCCAATGGTCAGAGTGGTCTTACAGTGCCTGCCCTCCGGGGTGGAGATATCCAGCGCGTTCACATCGCTGAGATTTTCCAGCCAGGCAATCCCGTCATACCCAACCACCGCGTTGCTACGCGAAACTCGCCTGACCTGGCTGCCAACCGGAATCGCATTTCCTTGCGCATCGTGCAGGATCACACTCGCCACCCGTTCCTGCGCCATCGGAAAGTCCACCAGATAACCACTGTGACGTCGAATCGCAATCCGGCGTTCGGTCTCCTTCAGCCGCGTATCGGCTGGCAGATTGAGGGTATCAATGCTGTAACTTGCCGGATAATAGGCTGATACCCCGCTCACGAGCAGGTAACCATTATTGTTGGTTTTACCTACAGGCTGGTTTTCATAGCTTACGGGAACATCCGGATGTCCATCAGTACTGATCACCACGAAGGCATCATTAATTTTGTTCGCGGCGAACAGTTCGCCGTCCATCAGCACAATGGCCCCCATCGCCTCGCCCCACCAGGCCATCATGTCCCGTTCGCCGTACCCACCTCCCTGGAGCTCAATGTGGTTATTCCGCCAGCCCAGCGTTCCTTGCTGATAGTTGCTCGACTGTGACTGGTTCGCCCAGGCCATATTCCAGCTCAGACCTCCTTCTGATGGCATAGAGTGGTTGTAGTTAATACGCTGTGTGTTGCCAGCGCCTGGCGTGTTTTCAAAGGTGACGGCGGCACTGTCACGCTCACCAAGCGGAACCTGCAAGGAGAGAGCAACAGTCCAGTCGCCGCGCTGCTGGTCACGACTGGCCGCCAGATAAATGCTGCTACTTCCCCATAAATTTCGGCTCCACGAGAGGTTGAGCAACTCCGTTTTTTGGCGGTCAAAGCTCTCAACGCCGATCCAGGCGGCGCCAATATTACCGAACTGGCCCAGGTTAAACGTCAGGGAGTACTGATCGGTATTACGACTCAGGCTGGCGATCGGTTTATTATTTTCATCGTAGACCGTAGGCTGGTCATACAATGCCAGGTGACCAAACCCGCGGTCACGCCGGGTATGTTGGGTACTCAGACTCAACTCGCTCGTGCTGTACTGGTATCCCCAGTTAATTTGCCCTCCATCGTCCCCACGCATTTTGCTGTGGCTATACGCGGTATTCACCACGCCAAAGCGGCCCAACTTGACCACTGCACCGCCCCCACCCAGCGCCAGTGCCTCTGCTCCTTCACCGTGACCTTCAAGCGTTAGCCAGTCGGTCACGCCATAGCGGTACGATCCGCTCCCCGCCGCCGGGCCATAGTCAAAATTTTTGATACCGTAATTACGGCGCAAACGGCCCAGAGTCACGGCGCCATCGCTGAGCCCCTGTTTGAGTAAATCGCTGGTCACATAAAAGGGTAACGTCGTGCTGACCTGACGACCCAACGCATCGGTGGTGATCAACACAGCATCGCCTGCTCCGTTTATATAGGGCAGATTAGTGAGCGTGAACGGGCCAGGCTGTAGCTGGGTCGATCCCGAGCGGTAGCCGTTGATGAAGAGATCCACCGACGTGGGAACAGCCGCTTCTCCTGAGAATTCCGGCAGCGGCCAGGTAACCAGATCGGGGCGCAGGGAGAAATCACGGCCATAACTGATTCCGCCCATACGCACGCTGGTGCTCCAGCTCAGGGCATCACTTATCACATCCCCAGCACTCCAGGTGATTGCATCGTCTTCATTCGTGATCATCAGGGTCGTGTCATAGCGAACATACCCTTCCTGCTGTCTACTGTTTCCGGCGAAGTTCTCCCGGGCATAGCCGGTCGAGGAGAGCGAACCATTTTCATTGAAATAGCGGAATTCGTGCCAGAAGGAAGCCTGACCGCCAGCGTGTTCGGTGTGGTTGGTATAAAGATCGTAGTTAAGCAGCGCACCTTTGCCGTAATGGGGTTTGCTCTGCATCGCTTGCCCGCTGAACGGCGTCACGCGTGACGGAACCCAGTTTCCCGGAACCGTCAACAGCAGGCGTTGCGCCGTGCTGTCATACGCCACTCGGACTTGCGAAAGCGTGGAGAGATTTACCTCACCTGGTGGCACATGCTCTGGTGGAAGTCCCGCGCGCAGCAGATCGGCACTGGAGATGAAGAACGCCCCGCTCCGCTGCGCAACCGGCGCAACCAACCCGGTGTCGTAGTGGTTAAGCACCACGGCCAGCTGGAATACCGCCTCGTCATTTATTGCCCGGGCATCCGGCGGTGGCGGTAAACTGTCATCACCGGATTCGGCCCAGGAGCTTGTACTGACGCAGAGCAGGATAATCATCACAGGTTTCAGTTGCCGGGCGTCGACTGCCATTGCGTGTCCCTGGCATTAATTTGTGCGCTCATCTGCTCCGGCTGATGTACACCTGCGGGTATCGGCCAACTGCGGGTACTGTCCGGCAGGACATATCCCAGCAATCCTTCTGCCAGCGCGCGTTTCCGGCCACCTTGACTCAACGTCACCTGGCTCAGCCTGACATGCACATCCCCCTGATTACGGACCTGTAATGCAGGTTGTCCCGCCTCCTGAATGATTCGCCAGCTCAATTTTTGCGTATCGGCCAGGGCATGGTGCGCCCCTTCTTTTATTGTCGGGATCCCCTGACCATAGACAAACAGTGGAATGGAATATCGCATTTGCAGTTTGAGACCAATTTCAGGTTCTGCTTTCGCGTCAGGCTGCGGAATTTCATCCACAATAATGCGGTAGGCTTGTTCAACGCCGATAGGGATGGTGGTCTGTTTGATCAACCGAATCAGCTGTTTGCTGCCTTTCGCTATCGTCACAATCGGCGGACTGGCAACCACATCCTGCTGTGCGGCGTAGCGTTCAAAGCCATTTTCCTGACGCCAGCGTACAATACGTACCTGCATCGTAGTCGCGCCACTGCCCTGGTTCTGGATCCATAATTCAGTCGCTTTGGTATCTGCCGACAACCAGGGGTCGATCGGCCATAACAGAATTGTCGCCGCGGCATTCGCATGGCCACTGATCACCCCGAAAATACCCCACAGGCCAAGTACAGCATTTCGCACATAAGAGACCTTCATCGACCTTCTCCCTGAGTCACCATGACAACGTCACGGCAAGTTGATCTGAATAGGTTCCTGCGGGGCTAAACCCCGTCAAGAGCGCGACACCAAACAGTGGCAGCGCAATGTTATTGCTGTTGGTATAGGTCACCGACACGGACTGGTTGACCCCAATCTCACTGTTCGCGGCCAGTGAACTGCTGCTGTACAACCGGTATCCCACAACATCGGTGCTACTGGCTTTTTGCATTCGTCGAACAGACGAGTAGTGCTGCCCACCATCAATGCTCATACTCAGCGTCACTCCGGGCGTACAGGCGATGGACAGGGCTCCGTTTGGCACAAAACTGGTGCTCACAGGGCTACTTTCCACACCGGTATGCGTACCAAAATCCAGTGTTCCAAACAGCCCGCCACTGCCGGTTGTCACCGAACACCCCGGCACAATGGTCGCACTAACTTTAAAAGACTTTGAGGTGACGGCCTCTGCCGTAGGAAGCAAAAGCAGCCCTATCACCAGCATAAAAAAAGTTTGCAGAATGCCCTCTGCGCCAGAGCGCAGACATAAAATGGACGCCTTCATGATCAACGCTGAAGCTAGTAGGTCACGCTAACGTTAATGGTATCGGTGTACGTTCCCGGCACGACTGACACGCTGTTACCACCTCCGGTGATCCGCCCATAAAGGGTATAGCTATTGACTCCCCCGGTAGTTGACGCAATCGGCAGAGCGGCGTTATTAGCCACAACGTTGTTAAACCCGCTGTCGCTATAGAGGCTGTAAGCTACACCCTGCGCCGCATTCGTGGTGTTGATCAGATAACGTGCCGGTGTGCCGGGGGTTCCCACAATAGTACCTGGTGCAGTGGAGTTGGTATTCCCGGTAATCGCAACGGTATAGCTTGTCGTCGTACACTGGATCGTGAAGGTGTTGCCGCCGCTGGCCCCGGTCAACTGAGTGGAGAGCGTTGAAAAGGTCGCTGGATGGGTCCCAAAATCCAGCGTCCCGAAGTTAATGCCGTTTTGCGAAGGCGAACCGTTGATCAAGCAGCCATTGGTTAGCGTCAGTGTTGCACCGATGGTTCCACTGCTGGTTACCACCGCCTGCGCTTGTCCTGCCACCGTAGCCAGAATGCTGCCTGTACATATCAGAAGGAGTTTTCGTTTCATTTACAGCCCTCCAGAAAATGTTGCCGTTCGCTTTTCGCATTTTATTGATACGGCTCAATATGTTAGCCCCACTTAACTTTCCTGACGGGGGGTTAATGTGAATTTAGTTTATGGTGACGCGTTCAACCACTCCTGCCGCTTCGCCTAATACCTTTGCCGTATTGACCCATATTTCACATAAAAAACAATAAATTAGATGAAATAAAAATGAAGAAAAAAGCAATAAGATGAGGATATATCCACAAAAGTGTGATTAGCGTCACGATATATCGTCACTGTGTTAGCAACAAATTTAATAAAAAATAAAAACTAGTTGTATCTGCCCCCGCTTTACTTCAATTTATGTGCCGAATCTTTTCTGGCGCTGTAATAAAAAATCAATATGCATCAGCGCCAAAGACAACCTAAGCGCATAGAGGGTATTTTTTCGTGGCAAGTGCAAACAAACTCACACTCTTCATCGTGATATTCATGCTGGCGGGTATTCTTTCAGGGGCAGCGATTCATGAATACGCATCACATGACGTCATCGCCACCTGGGCAGACAACATCACGCTCCTTACCGATATTTTCCTCCGACTCATTAAGATGGTCATTGCCCCTCTGGTGTTCAGTACGCTGACCGTTGGGATCATGAAACTGGGTGAAACCTCCACCATTGGCCGCGTAGGCGGTAAAGCGATGGTGTGGTTTATTAGCTCATCTGTACTGTCTATTCTGGTCGGGTTGTTCATTGTCACCATGGAACATCCTGGCAGCGGTCTGAACTTAGCCATTCCGGTTGAATCCGTTGACACGGGTCTGGCTGTTGGCGGGATGACGCTGAAAGGCTTCCTTTCCCACACCATCCCGACCAGCATTGCGGGCGCAATGGCAAACAACGAGATCCTGCAAATTGTGGTCTTCTCCATGTTCTTCGGAATTGGTGGGGCATCATTGGGTGAGAAGTTTAATGCGCCGCTGGTTGCAGCACTTGATGTGGTTTCCCACATCATGCTGAAGGTGACGGGCTATGTAATGTATGTTGCGCCGCTGGCCATTTTTGCCGCGATCTCCTCCGTTGTGGCAACGCAGGGTCTGGGTATTTTGCTGAACTATGCGTCCTTTATCGGAGGCTACTATGTTGCGATTGTACTCACCTGTATGGTGCTGCTGGCTGTGGGTTACATGGTGCTGAAAAAAGAGGTGTTCCGCTTAGTCAGTATGCTTAAGGACCCGGTCCTGGTGGCCTTTACCACCAGCAGTTCTGAAGCGGCTTATCCAAAAACGCTGGAACAACTGGTGCGCTTTGGCTGCTCACGCAACATCGTGTCGTTCGTACTGCCAATTGGTTACTCGTTCAACCTGGTGGGCTCTATGGTGTACTGCTCTTTCGCCTCCATGTTTATCGCCCAGGCGTACAACATTCACCTGAGTTTCTCAGAAGTGACAGTGTTAATGCTGACGTTGATGCTGGCCTCTAAAGGGATTGCGGGTGTGCCGCGCTCTGCCCTGGTTGTTCTGGCCGCGACCATTCCGAGCTTTAATATCCCGGTTGCCGGCATTTTGCTGCTGATGGGCATTGACCACTTCCTGGATATGGGACGTTCAGCGATTAACGTACTGGGTAACGGGATCGCAACGGCGATGCTGGCGCAGAATGAAGGATTGCTGGAAGAGCAGCCAGAGATGGTTGAGCAGGAAGCATAATGTGATGAATCTTCCAGAACACGTCATATAGAGTTCTGGTGGTCATGTTCCGTTCACTTCTGTTCCCCTGCTTTCTGTCCATTTCTCTGCGGTGAACGTGTTAAGGGGGCTATCGCCGCCCCCTTAACAATCCCGGCTCCCGGCAAGGAAAATCGCCACTTCACGGTTCCCTCGACTTATTGCGTCTGGCTTTCGGGTCGGGTACGACGTCACATCCCTGCAGGCGGCCCCGGCCAGCCGCAAACGTCTCGGCGATGTCCAGCCGGACTCTCGCTCCCTCTCGCTTCTTCATTGCCTGAATGAGGTACGGAGGTTGAGTCCCCGCTAAAATCGGCGAGCCGGAGGCCTGATGACAAGGGCTGGACGCCAGGTATGGTGGCCAGAGGCGAAACGAGACAGGAGGTCAAGTCGAGCGACCGCTGGCAGCCGGTCGGGAGGTGAGCGTCGTGTGAAGCACCGATTTTCTGCGGGCCACGGGGATTGATAAGGGGGCCGCAGCGGCCCCCTTATCCCGTTCACGGGCGGAGAATATGACATGGGAAACCGGACATAAGGTGAACGGAAAAACCCACGAAAATTACATTTATGACATTACGCTACGTGACTCGCCGCAATATCCAGCAAAGCCATCTCATCGCTGTTCAGCAGCTTCTCAATGTTCACCAGAATCAACATGCGATCGCCAAGAGCGCCAAGGCCCGTCAGATATTCGGTAGACAGCGTTACCGCAAACTCTGGCGCAGGACGGATTTGGTCAGAAGTCAGAGACAGCACATCAGATACGCCATCCACGACAATCCCCACCACTCGCTGGCCGAGGTTCAGGACAATCACCACGGTGTTATCGTTGTACTCCACATCGCCCTGACTGAACTTCACACGCAGGTCAACGATAGGCACGATGACACCGCGCAGGTTCGTCACGCCCTTGATAAACGCAGGCGTATTGGCAATGCGAGTCACCTGATCGTAGCCGCGAATTTCCTGCACTTTAAGAATATCGATGCCGTATTCTTCATCGCCTAAAGTGAAGACCAGGAATTCCTGCCCTGATGGCTCGCCGGCCAGTTTCGTTACATTACTCATACCGGTCATGTTATTACCTTTTTCTTAATCAGGCGGCTGTGTATGCCACGCGTTGTTCACGATTTAATCCCTGAAGCGCCGATACATCGACGATCAGCGCGACGCTGCCATCACCGAGGATGGTAGCTGCAGAAATACCCGGCACTTTACGGTAGTTGCTCTCGAGGTTCTTCACGACAACCTGATGCTGACCAATCAGTTGATCGACTAACAGTGCATAGCGACGACCTGCGCTTTGCAAAATAACCACGATCCCCTGGGTGGCTTCGGTTTTTGCCCCATCGACTTCGAAGACTTTCCACAGTTCCACCAGCGGCAGATATTCGCCACGTACTTCCAGTACGCGCTCGCCACCCGCTAACGGATGCAGATCTTCTTCACGAGGCTGCAACGATTCCATTACCGCATTCAATGGCAGAATAAACACTTCCCCCGCCACTTTTACCGACATCCCATCGAGGATCGCCAGTGTTAATGGCAGCAGGATACGAATGGTCGTGCCAGAGCCTTGTTTAGACTTGATCTCAACATGGCCGCCCATCTCCTGGATATTACGTTTCACAACGTCCATACCCACACCACGGCCAGACACATCGGTCACCTGCTCTGCGGTCGAGAAGCCAGGTGCGAAGATCAACATGCCCACTTCTTCGTCGGTCATGTTTTCGTTAACATTCATGCCTTGCGAAATCGCTTTCGCCAGGATGCGTTCACGGTTAAGACCCGCGCCATCATCGGTCACTTCGATACAGATATTACCGCCCTGATGTTCTGCGGACAGAATCAGGTTCCCCACTGGAGATTTCCCGGCGGCAATACGGTTTTCCGGGGATTCAATACCGTGATCCAGACTGTTACGCACCAGGTGCGTTAACGGATCAATAATGCGCTCAATCAGGCTCTTATCCAGCTCAGTAGAACTGCCCAACTGCGTCAGTTCAATCTGCTTATTAAGCTTGCTGGCCAGATCGCGTACCAGACGCGGGAAGCGGCTGAAGACATATTCCATCGGCATCATACGGATGGACATCACCGATTCTTGCAGGTCACGTGCATTGCGCTGCAATTGCCCCATGCTGGTGATCAGATCACCGTGGGTCACAGGATCCAGTTCATTAGAACGTTGAGCCAGCATCGACTGGGTGATCACCAGTTCACCCACCAGGTTAATCAGTTGATCCACTTTCTCAACCGCAACGCGGATGCTGGTGGATTCGCTGGAACGCGCAGCAGGTTTTTCTCGCTCGCCACGCGCCTGCGCGCCTGCCTCTTTCGGCACAGCTTTTAACGCCGGTACAGCGGCCACGGCAGCAGGTGGAGCGACCTCTGCCACAGCAACCGTCTCTTCCACTTCAGCTGGGACGTCGGCGCTTACCGTTTCGGTTTCAAAATCAATCTGATCCGCTTCAATAACAAAGCACAGGACCGCCACGATATCATCCTGGCCAATACCGTCATCAAGCGTCGCAGCGAGGCTGTCTTTCCCTTTCACGACATTGCTTAATGTCGCCAGGTTACTCAGTTCCTCTTCCAGCAGATTGACTTCGTTCTCTTTCAGGCGAGAGAGGACCACGCGCAGTTTGCTGGCCGGCGCAGAGGCCGTTGCAACATCCTGTGCAGCTGCTGCGTCAACAACGCTCAATTTTGCTGCGCTAACGGCGGGAACCGCCGCTTCGCCTTTCGCTTCCAGCGCTAACTGGCGCAGAGCATTGCAGATATATTCAAAGCTTGCGGCATCAGGCTCTGCCGAGCTTTTATAGGCGTCGAGCTGTTCCTGCATAATATCTTTGGTTTCCAAAAACAGGTTGATAATGTCGGTATTGAGCTGCATCTCACCGCGTCGCGCTTCATCAAGCAGGTTTTCCATTAAATGGGTTGTTTCCTGCAAAATGGTAAAACCAAATGTTCCGGCTCCGCCTTTGATCGAATGCGCCGCACGGAAGATGGCATTAAGCTGCTCTGAATCAGGTGCTTCAGGCACGAGATCCAGCAGGTGTTGCTCCATATCAGCCAACAATTCGTCAGCTTCATCAAAGAATGTCTGGTAAAAATCGCTAATATCCATGCTCACGCTATCACCTCGGATTGGCTGGTGGCGATGTTGGAACGGCAGCCGAAGGTACGGCTCCAGGCTGTTTTAAATCGTCCAGTGACTCATTCTGACTTTCGGCGTTTTCGTGCAGGATGGCCTGCTCCGCCTGCTGGTTCAGCACTAAAAGACTGATACGACGGTTGATGGCGTCATCAGGCCCGCGGTCGGTCAAACGCATGGTTGCGGCCATGCCGACGACACGCAGAACTTTGCCATCATCAAGCCCACCGGCCACCAACTCGCGTCGCGAGGCGTTGGCACGATCGGCAGAAAGCTCCCAGTTGCTGTATCCCTTCTCACCGCTGGCATACGGGAAATCATCCGTGTGACCTGAAAGACTGACACGGTTTGGAATACCGTTCAGAACAGGTGCAATAGCCCGCAAAATGTCGCGCATATACGGCTCGACTTCGGCACTGCCCGTCTTAAACATGGGACGGTTCTGGCTATCAATAATTTGAATTCGTAAACCTTCCTGGACTAAATCAATTTTCAGATGCGGTCTCAGCGCGCGCAGTTTCGGATCGGCTTCTATAAGTTGATCCAGATCGCCACGCAGTTTTTTCAGACGCGCCTGTTCCATCCGTTTTTTCAGCTCGTCGATATTCGGCTCTTTTTTCACCTCACCCTTCTGCTGGGTATAATCATCGCCACCGCCAGGAATAGGGCTGTCACTGTTAGAAATACGCTGTCCACCCGTAACCGCTGTTGCCAGCGGAGTTCTGAAATACTCCGCAATCTGGATCAGCTCTTTCGGACTGGAGATGGAAATCAGCCACATCACCAGGAAGAACGCCATCATTGCAGTCATAAAGTCAGCGTATGCGATTTTCCACGAGCCATGAGAACCATGCCCATGCCCCTTGTGCTTGCGCTTTTTTACAATGACGATCGGATGGGACTGGTTTTTCATGCGTCCTCAGTTGTCGTCTGTTGGTTTGGGTTTTTCACCGCACGCACGTGTTCTTCAAGTTCAATAAACGAAGGACGCTCGCTGGAGTAAAGCGTTTTACGCCCAAACTCCACTGCGATAGGTGGCGCATAACCGTTGAGGTTAGAAAGCAGCGTGATTTTGACGCACTGCATCATTTTGGTGGTTTCCGCGCTCTTCTGACGCAGAACACTTGCCAGGGGTGAAATGAAACCGTAGGCCAGCAAAATACCGAGGAATGTCCCCACCATGGCGTGTGCAATCAGAGCACCCAGTTCAGCTGCCGGTCGGTCTGCCGACGCCAGGGCATGAACCACCCCCATAACCGCGGCAACGATACCGAACGCCGGAAGGGAATCGCCCACCAGTGCCAGGCTGTTCGCGGGCACTTCTGATTCGCTTTCGTGGGTTTCGATCTCTTCGTCCATCAGCGCTTCAATCTCAAAGGTATTCATGTTGCCGCTGATGATGAGACGGAGATAATCGACGATGAAATCCAGCATCATTGCGTCGGCAAGAATGCGTGGATAGCTGGCGAAGATCTCACTCTCTTTTGGGTTTTCAATGTCCCGCTCCAGCGAGAACATCCCCTGCTGACGTGACTTCGCCATCAGGCGATAGAGCAGCGCCAGCAGGTCCATATACATGCTTTTGGTGTATTTTGAACGACGGAACAGCAGCGGAATGGCCTTCAGCGTCCCCTTGATTGATTTACCGTTGTTACCAACGATAAAAGCCCCTACCCCAGCGCCGCCGATGATAATAAGTTCAGCCGGTTGATAGAGTGCTCCAAGGTGTCCGCCAGTCATCATATAACCGCCGAAAACTGTACCGATAACAACCAGGTAACCTAATAAGATAAGCACGACATCATCCTTCCGCTAGTGACTATGGCAGGACGTTCAGTTCGAAGATGTGACCCAATCACGGGATAAAAAAAAGCAGCGGCAATAAATTACCGCTGCTGGAGTTCTTGCCCACGTGTTCGGGTTAAACAGCTTGTTCGATCTGTTCATCCAGCAGTTGTGGAATAATATCGGCAGCATCCCGGGAAAGTTTACGTCTTTTTACGGCTCTGGATGGCGGCTGGCATAAACTACAGGCAAAGCTGCCTGCGGGTTGATGAGCGTGGGTGATAAAATTGCCGTCACAGCAATTGCAACGCGACAGTTGAAGCATTCCGCTTTCGACAAAACGCACCAGCGTCCATGCGCGGGTTAACGCCAGCAAGGGACCCTCTTCCTGCTGTGGGCATTGCTCAAGGTAGAGTTTATACGCTTTGATAACGGCATCAACGCCAGTACACAATCCTGTTTTCAGGAGGTACTGCCAGGCGTTACAAAACATCGACGCATGGATGTTCTGTTCCCAGGTCATAAACCAGTCCGTCGAAAACGGCAGCATACCTTTAGGCGGCGGGCTACCACGTAATTCTTTATACAGTTTGATGAGACGACCACGGCTTAACTGAGTCTCGCTTTCCAGCATCTGTAAACGAGCACCCAGCGTAATCAGTTCCATTGCCAGCTGTATGTCACGCGCTTCCTGAACAATGCTTTTCTCGCCCATTTTTATGCCCTTTTCTTACGGGCTGCGTCATCAGGCTGGCTGATTTCGCTGAGCAATCGGGTAGAAAGTAAGATACCGGTGTGGATCTGTTGCAGATCATCCACCCGGGATTCCTGAGTCAGACGCGTAATGGTCTGAGGACTATCAAAGCGGAACTGGCATACTAGTTGATTCGTTTCTGCCAGTTTTACCATTTGCGGGAGTGTTAATCCGCCAAGCATGGTTGCCATATCTTCGTTAATGCCCAGGCGAAACATCGCGGACGCCTTGTCCTGACTAATCAAACGCTGCGCGAGCAGTAAATATGACAAATTGATGTCATAGATATGTTTTAGCAACTCGGATGTATGCATTTTTCCCATCCCGAATAACCAACTATTATTTTTATGCGGAAAGACCGCACCCCGTGATGTCGCCGGGAAATCACCCGGTATAAAAAAAAGAAAAGGCTAAATGCATAGTTGAATTAAGGTTTGTACGCAGTAAAACGCGCAACAACGAAAATGATGATGTGTTGCTTACACGTTTTATCATTTCTTACAAATAACTAAGATTTTTCCTAATTCGACGCAAACTCTACTCGTCAGTTTTGACACATACAATGCGACCTCACCTGAAATTTAAAAAAAATGTGATCTACGTCACACAATTTAAGTGAATATAACCCATAAATCCATCAGTAAGACTTGTAAATTGTACATTTATTGCTCAAACAGCATTATTTTATATTCTTAATGGACGAATACTCATGCAGAAGTGTGAACTGATCGGGTATGCCAATTGCTTCCCTGTAGACTCTTCGAAGAGTCAGGCGTGAACAACATTTCTATAGCAGAAACATGATTTCATTATGTATAAAAAACATATGGTTATATGAATGTCTTTTTTAATCTGTTTCATCCCGAAATCATCCCGCATGTGTTGATAACAGGTTAGAATGATTTAGCGCAACATTATAATATTTGTATGATTTACGTTAAGTTGTTAATTTTTATCGCTCTGACCCAATTTTTAATTATTCTTCCTATAAGAATAATTATGATAAGCTTCACACTAATGTCGTATTCCCCCCTTGCGGAAGCAGTTAAATCGCGGTAAAGGTTGAGAAACATTGTATTTCAGACACCAAAGGAGTGCGTGATGAGTTACACCCATCTTCTTGTTTCTGTTGCTGTTTCACCGGAAAGCCATCAACTCGTCGCACGCGCTGTTTCCATCGCCAGACCGAGCAACGCGCGTATCAGTCTCATCACTCTCGCCGCTGAACCTGAGATGTATAATCAGCTGGCTGCCCCTATGCTTGAAGACATTCGCGGCATTTTGCAGGAAGAAACACAGCAATTTCTTCGGGAGCTGGAGGAAAAGGCAGAATATCCCATTCAGGAAACAGTTATCGCAACGGGGGAATTAAACGAACATATTCTGAGTATGTGCCGAAAGCAGAATATTGACCTGGTGATTTGCGGTAATCATAACCACAGCTTTTTCTCACGCGCCGCCTGCTCGGCAAAATCTATTGTAAGTTCAAGCCTGGTTGACGTATTGCTGGTCCCTCTTGGGGGCAATTAATGCCCCCGATGGGGCTTAGGCCAGTTTAGGGAAAGTGGCGACTTTTTTTTGTAACCGGTTCTCCGCGCTTTGCGGAGGAATCTCTCTTAAATCGCGAATAAAATGCGCTTGCCAGTGATTAATGTCGTTTTTACGAATAATCTGCATCATTTCAGCATGCCGTGAAATACGCTCGGTAAGTGGCATCGTCAATGCACGATTAAGCGCGCTGGCAACATCATCGCGGTCGTAAGGGTTAACGATCAATGCAGAGGTCAATTCATTCGCCGCACCCGCAAACTGTGAGAGAACCAACACACCGGGATCTTCAGGATCTTGTGCTGCAACATACTCTTTTGCCACCAGATTCATTCCGTCTCGCAGTGGTGTTACCAGCCCGACATCCGCGTAGCGGAAAACCTTCATCAGGATCTTACGTTCAAAATGTTGATTCAGATAAAAAAGCGGTGTCCAGCCTAATTGCCCGTAGCGACCATTAATACGCCCGGCCTCCATTTCGAGTTGATGACGAATGTCCTGATACGCCTGCACTTCACCGCGCGACGTCGGCGCTATTTGTGTATAGCGAATTTTGCCATGATGCTGGGGAAACTTATCCAGCAGCGTCTCGTAAGCCAAAAAGCGCTCCGGCAGCCCCTTAGAGTAGTCCAGCCGTTCTACCGAAAAGATGTTTTGCACATGCTTGAGTTCATTCTTAAGCTGCGCCAGCTTGGGCGGTAGCGGTCCTGATGCCTGCTCTGCGATCTCATCCGGCTCAATGCCTATCGGGTAGACATCGGTATAAAATGTCTTCCCCCAGGCCGTGTGTGATTTTCCATTGCGGGTTACCAGCCGTGTTTTGCCAGAGACGCTGTCCAGAAAGGCCAGCCTGTCACTTTCGGTCTGAAAGCCCAGCAAGTCGTAGTCACACAGAGATTCCAGCAGCTCTTCATGAGGCGGGAGCGCATTGAAAATTTCTGGCGTGGGAAAGGGAATATGCAGAAAAAAGCCAATTCGGTTATTTACTCCGCGCATCCGTAGCTCCCTGGCAAAGGGCAGCAGATGATAATCGTGGATCCATAAAATATCGTCATCCCTGAGCAAAGGCAGCATTTTATCTGCCAACAGAGCATTCACCCGCATGTAGCCTTCAAACGCATCTCGCTGATACTTTACCAGGTCCAGACGATAGTGAAACGCGGGCCATAACACCGCATTGGAAAACTGAGAGTAATACTCATCGTAGTCTTTCTCATTGAGTGAAAATGATGCCCACGTAATATCCCCCCGCGTCACTTTTTTCAGCGGTTTATCTTCATTATTGATATCGCCATTCCAGCCAAACCAGAGCCCACCTGCGGCTTTTAATGCACCTAAAATCCCAACCGCCAGGCCACCCGCGCTGGTTTTTTTATCATCGGGTGGCGCGATACGGTTAGAGACGACGACTAAGCGACCCATACTGATTTCCCCCATGGTGTTGCGCGTGTTGTTTTTCTTGCTGTCGAGCGATGTCAGATATCCATTGCCAGACGCGGGTAACACTGTCCAGACGCCACCCGGCCGTCGTATCTCCCGGCCCTACTTTCACGGATATTCCGCCAGCCTGATTGACCACGCCAAATCCTGCCTCATCGGTCAGGTCATCCCCAACAAATACCGGTATCCGGCCACTAAAAGGCGGCTCTGCCATAAACGCCGTGATGGCAGCCCCTTTATTGATCCCCTGGGGTTTTATCTCCACCACGCATTTGCCGGGCTGTAGTGCCAACTGCGGATAAGCATCTGTTAGTGACATGGCGAGCGCCAACACTGCCTGAGCATGCTCAGGCGCCTGCCGGTAATGCAACGCAAAGGCCATTCCCTTCGCTTCCAGCTCCGTACCCGGCAGATCCGCAAGACGTGTCGTGAGCTGCGTCTGTAGCGTCTGAATCAACGCCTCAGGAAGTGAGACAATATGCTCATGGCCATGGATGTCGCGACGCTCCGCTCCGTGGACACCTGCCAACGGAAAGCGATAAGGCCTGGCGAGCTGATCCAGCTCGGCCATTGAGCGCCCTGATATCAATGCCAGTGCTCCCTGATTTCTCAGTGAGATCTCATGCAGTATCCTGAGTTGCGTATCAGGAATAGCCACCTGATCAGGATGCGGCTTTATCTCGGCGAGCGTGCCGTCAAGGTCAAAAAAGAATGCAAAATGTCCAGGTTTTACAGGCGGTGCAATTAACGAGTCAGCCACCTTTGTCCTCCTTACAGTGAACGAGAGGGCGATACCATTACCCTCTCCGCAGACATGTAAGTATAGACAGTGTGACGACGCTCGCCATTTGACAGCCCGCCGGCCAGGGAAACTGGCAAGCGGGCACAGGACGCGACTAAGCTTAAAAGTTTGGTCGCAAATAGAGGGATATCGCTTAAACAGTACGCTTCGCTTTTTGCTTGTAACGGTCGAATATCACGGCGGCAAGCAGGATCAGTCCACGTACCACGTACTGCGAGAACGGGGAGATATTCAGCAGGTTCATGGCGTTTTCCACTGTACCTAAAATCAAAATCCCCGCCACCACATATGAGATTTTTCCGATGCCACCCTTCAGCGAAACACCGCCGAGGACGCAGGCAGAAATGACGATCAGCTCATAACCTATTGAGGTCATCGGCTGGCCGCTGGTCATACGCGATGCCAGAATAATCCCTGCCGCCGCTGAAACCAGTCCGGACAAAACGAAGATAATAATTTTCGTGCGGACAACCGGAACACCCGCCAGTCGCGCGGCTTCTTCATTTCCCCCAATGGCCAGCGTATTGCGCCCAAACGTCGTGCGGTTGAGCAAGAAACCAAAGAGGATAAGACACGCCACCGTGAGCCAGATTGGCGCAGGTAAGCCTAACCAGTTTGCATAACCCAGGGTGAAGAAACGTTCATCTTCAATACCGACCGCTTTACCGTCAGAGATGATGTACGCCAGTCCACGGACAATTTGCATGGTGGCAAGCGTGGTGATCAGGGCGTTGATCTTCAGACGTGCAATCACAAAACCGTTCACCAGACCGCTCAAGACACCGAGAAGCAATCCCGCAAAGACACCAATCCACAGGCTTTCGGTCATATTAATGACGACAGCCGTGGTCACGCCTGCGCAGGCAATAACAGACGCGACGGAAAGGTCAAAATCACCAGATGCCAGACAAAACAACATACCGCATGCCACCATGCCGGACATCGAAATCGCCAGTCCCAGACCTTTCATATTAATGAAGGTGGCAAAGTTAGGGACAAATATCGCGCAAGCGAGGAAGAGTACGGCAAAGACCACCAGCATGCCGTACTGATCCCAGATACGCCCAAAACTAAAAGCCGACTTTGGGGCTCCGGATGTAGTAACAGAGGACATCATTGACTCCTTACTCAGGCGACTGCCTGGCTAACTTTAGGCATGGCGAGACTCAACGCCAGTTGTTCATTCGCCTGTTCATGAAGTAATTCACCGGCAATGTCACCTTCACGCATCACAACAATGCGGTCGGCAACGCCCAGCACCTCGGGCAGATCGCTTGAGGCGAAAAGTACCGCCACCCCGCGTTTTGCCAGTTCATAAATCACGTTATAGATTTCGTGCTTCGCCCCCACATCGATACCGCGGGTTGGCTCATCCAACAAAATGACTTTCATGTCTTCAGAGAGCCAACGGCCTAAAATTGCCTTTTGCTGGTTACCGCCGGAGAGATTCATGATCAATTGCTCTGCACCAGGCGTTTTAATATTCAATGAACGTATATGGTGTTCGGCATTGCTCGACTCCCAACTGTCATTAATCAGACAGCCTGCGCGGACAGACTTGCGCCGGGCGGAAATATTGATGTTGTCGCGAACCGAGTGCACCGGAATAATGCCATCAGCTTTGCGGTCTTCCGGGCAGAGCATCATGCCAGCGTTGATGGCATGGGCTGGCTTCTGGATATCAACCAATTGACCGTCAATTGAGACCTGCCCTCCCGTAATACGCGTGCCGCCGAAAAGCCCTTTCATTAGCTCACTACGTCCCGCCCCTACCAGACCAAATAGTCCGACAATTTCGCCGCTGCGCACCGTCAGGTTAATCGGCACGCGCACGCCGGGTGCTTTCACATTATCCAGACGCAAGCGTTCTGTACCGTACTGCCTTGGTTGCCAGTGATAAATATCCCCCAGCTCACGTCCAACCATCGCCTGAACCAACTGGTCATGGTTGACCTGCTTCATATCCGCGAACGTCCGTACGTAACGGCCATCTTTAAAGACGGTGATGGCATCGCTGAGGGCAAAAATCTCCTCCATACGATGGGACACATACAAAATAATGCGCCCCTCTTTCCGCAGTTCGCGAATCACGCGGAACAAGTTTTCGATCTCGCGGGCAGAGAGCGAACTGGTCGGCTCGTCAAAGGCGATAATTTTGGCGTTACGCGCCAGCGCTTTCGCGATTTCCACCATCTGCCACTGGCCGATGGAAAGATATTTCAGCGGTGTTTGTGGATCGACATCCAGCCCAAGATGCTTCAACTGCAGCCCGGCTTCATAGTTGAGCAGGGCGCGATTTACGACTCCGCCTTTGTGTGGCAGTTGGCCTAAATAGATGTTTTCGGCCACCGTCATTTCAGGGATCAGATGCAATTCCTGATAGATGATAGCGACCCCGGCATTAAGCGCTGCGGTTGTGTCAGCAAACGCAACCTCTTCGCCACGAATGGCAAGCGTACCGGTTGTAGGGGTGTAGTTACCGCTGAGGATTTTCAACAGCGTGGATTTTCCCGCGCCATTCTCCCCCATCAGAGCGTGAACCTGGCCGGCATAGCAGTCGAAGCTGATGTCGGTCAGCGCGTTAACACCCGGAAAGGTTTTACCGATGCCACGAAAAGAGAGATACGGGTCAGACTGTTGCATAGCGTCTCCGTGATTCCTGTAGTGTACGTCTGGCCCCTCATCATTTAATGAGGGGCACAATCACAGCGTATTACTTACCGCCCAGTCCTTTTTTCGCCAGTTCTTCTTTGAAGTTATCGCGAGTGATCAGCACCACATCGGTCACTTCAGTAAATTTCGGTGGTTCAGCGTCTTTGGTCACCCAGTTGTAGAGCATTTCGCTGGATTTGTAGCCGTGGACATCCGGGCTCGGCAGCAGAGAGCCGTAGAAGCCTGTCGCTTGAGCTTTTGACAGCTCACTTATCGCATCGACACCGTTAATGCCAATCCCGATAACATCCGCGGCTTTAAAGCCCTGGCCTTCCGTCGCACGGACGCCACCCAGTACGGTGTTGTCGTTCATGCCCACCACCAGCCAGTGTTTCACTTCCGGGTGCTGCACCAGCATGGAGTTTGCTGCATCGAATGCACCGGGGATATCGTTGGATTTGGTTGGCACTTTATAGATCTGTTTTTCAGGGAAACCGGCTGCTTTCAGCGCGTCCATGGAACCAGAAGTACGACGACGGGCGGTATCCAGCTCGTCAGCGGTAATCGCCATGACGCCGGTTTCTTTCACATCCCAGCCCCGCTTTTGCATCTCTTTATAGAGTTCCTGGCCCTGACGCTCGCCAATTTTCGTTGCCGCCATCATCACCAGAGGAACAGTGTCCATTGGTTTGCCTTTGGCATTGACGAATTGATCGTCAACGGCAATCACCTTCATGCCGTAACCACGCGCTTTCGCCACAATGGCAGACCCCAGTTTCGGATCAGGTGTACAAATAACGAATCCTTTTGCACCGCTGGCAGCCAGGCTATCAATGGCGTTCAGGGTTTTTTCACCATCCGGAACGGCAATTTTGATCACATCAAAACCTAAATCTTTCCCGGCTTTATCGGCGAATTTCCATTCAGTCTGGAACCAGGGTTCTTCCGGTTGTTTCAACAAAAAACCGAGTTTTAAATTTTCTGCAATAGCGGATTGTGACATAACGGCAGCCAGACCGATGGCCGCCAGCGCTTTAGTAAATTTGTGCATGGTAAACTCCAGCTTTAGCGTTCTTTTCTGTAGGGAAGAGTTGCGTGCTTCTTATTTAATCGGACTTAAAACAAGACATTAGCGCTCAGTTCGTCATAAGCGTTAGTGTTGGTGATAGTTTTAGCGGGAAATTAATCATCCATAAGAGAGCGCCATCACACGGCAGAATTACAGTAATTGCGTGCATAAATTCAGCGATAAATGACATAAAAACAGCGGGTTTTGTCCGACAAATGACAGGGGATTAAGCAGAATTATCCATAAGGTCAGCCAAGACGTCCCTGTCAGCCGGACGCCATAGCGCCCGGCTGGAAAATTACCAGGAATAGTAAATATGTTCGGCGTGATCGCGAGCGGGGGTTTCATCGCCCAGCAGACGGGCAGAAAGCGTCAGCGCAAAATCAAACGCGTGCCCCAGACCTTTGCCGCTGATCAGATTTTTATCTTCAACCACCGGCGCATCAACGTATTCTCCGTCCTTTACCGTCTGCCATAAGTCGCCGGAGCACACGTAACGACGACCTTTAAGCAGACCGTTACCGCCCAATACCCTGGCGGCCGCAGAGCATATAGGGCAAATCAGTTTTCCACGTTCATCATGGGCGGAAACAAACCGCACGACATCACAACTGGCCGCCAGATTAACACTCCCCTGAGGTCCGCCGGGCAGGACGACAGCATCATAAAGAACGTCAATGCGCTCCGCTAACGTGCTGTCCGCCACCATGGGAATGTTATGGTAGCTCACTACTGCACGGGACTCCGCGCAGGCAAGAGTATCAACCTCAATATGCAAACGACGCAGAATATCAACGATGATAATCGCCTCAGCTTCTTCAAACCCCGACGCCAGCAAAACCGCGACGGTAGCCATTACACACCTCGAAAATTTATTTAAAACATTATTTCATTTTCACAAGACAACTAAAATCAAACTCACGACTGGATCACACATCAACGCATCTTGAAAAAAATGATCTGAATCAAGTTATTCAACGCATCATATATCCCAATCCTGAATAGCTTTTATTTATGAACTTTCCCACACCATGAACAAATCAAATAACTGTTATTTTTGAATTATCAATAATGATTACCGAAAAAAGCAAAATCATATAAATCAAATAGTTAAATAAAAACTCAATGTATACCTCTCTTGAAGCACTTAAATTATATTAAAATTTGTAATGTAACGTAAAACATACGCCGTTAGGAGTTTTCTTAGATGCAATGTAAGGGTATGCTAATTTGTATCGAACACAGGAAGTGAATATTCGGTCACATTCAGAAAGAGCAGAAAATCTCTATTCTGTTATCAATTATCGTGCAGTGATGACATTGTACGGTAAGCGTCGACAACCTGCTGAGCCAGGTTAAGCAGTGGGCCTCCCGGTCCTCAGGAAATAAGGATATTAGTATGGCTACCCAAGCAATGATTCAAAAACTGAATGCCCAGATGAATCTTGAGTTCTATGCGTCTAATCTGCATTTGCATTTGAGCGACTGGTGCTCGGAGAACAGTCTCAACGGTACAGCCTCCTTCTTTCGCACCCAGGCGCAAAGCAATGTCACTCACATGATGCGAGTTTTCGACTTTATGAAACATGTTGGGGCCAATCCGATCGTGAAGGCCATTGACATGATGGATGATGACTATTCATCTCTTGAAGAACTGTTCCAGAAAACTCTGGAAGAATTCGAACAACGTCGTGTCACGCTCAGTAAACTGGCTGACGAAGCAAAAGCGCAGAAAGACAGCACTACGCTGGATTTCTTACGCGACATTGATAAAGAGCAGCAGCAGGATGGCGTGTTACTCAAGACGCTTGCGGATGAAATCCGTAACGCGAAACGCGCGGGCCTCTGCCCGGAGCAAACTGACCGCCATCTGCTCAATGTCGTCCACGATCAGCAACACTAATTTCCACCGGCCTGCACCTTTGACGGCAGGCCGTCCCTTCGCTTTATCAATTAGTTAAATTTTCGTTACCAACTAATTGTTTTCCTTTGATTTAAACAAATCAGATCTCGCTCCCAAAGCATATCCACACAACATGTAATGATTTTGAGAATTTCATTATCATTGACGAGGGAGCTTCATGATTACCATCGAATTTATAGTCATCATCCTCTGCCTGCTGATAGGAACGCGGTTCGGCGGTATGGGACTTGGGCTGATAAGCGGTATCGGTCTTTTCATCTTAAGTTTTATCTTTGGCCTGCAGCCCGGCAAACCACCCGTTGATGTCATGCTGACCATTCTTGCCGTCATCGGTTGTGCAGCCACGTTACAGACAGCTGGCGGCCTAAATGTGATGATGCAATTTGCCGAGCGGCTTCTGCGAAAACACCCGCAACACATCACACTTCTCGCACCATTCACGACCTGGATGCTGACTTTTCTCTGCGGAACGGGGCACGTGGTTTACACCATGTTCCCTATTATTGCGGACATTGCGTTAAAAAAAGGAATTCGTCCTGAACGCCCAATGGCAGTGGCTTCTATTGCCTCGCAGATGGCGATCACCGCCTCCCCTGTTTCGGTTGCCGTTGTTTCGCTGGTTTCCATTCTGGGGGCGCAGCATGGTATTGGCCACGCATGGGGGATTCTGGAAATCCTGGCGATCTCTGTCCCGGCTTCACTGTTTGGCGTGGCCATCGCTGCTTTATGGAGCCTGCGTCGTGGCAAAAATTTGGCTGATGACCCGGAGTTCCAGGAAAAGCTGAAAGATCCCAAACAACGTGAATTTATCTATGGCGGAACAGAAACGCTGATGAATCAGCGTTTCCCCAAACAGGCCTATTGGTCGACATGGATCTTCTTCGCCGGGATCGCTGTTGTTGTCCTGCTGGGCGCATTGCCGGAACTGAGACCCGCCTTCGACATTAAAGGCAAAATGACTGCGCTGTCGATGAACCTCGTCATTCAGATGATGATGTTGATTGCCGGGGCCGTTATGTTGATCGTCTGCAAGGTAAACGCGTCGGCTATCTCTAACGGGGCAGTCTTTAAGGCGGGGATGGTCGCTATTTTCTCGGTATTCGGCGTGGCGTGGATGAGTGATACCTTTTTCCAGGCGCACCTGGATGAACTCAAAATGGCGCTGGAGGGCGTGGTAAAAAGTCATCCCTGGACATACGCGATTGTCCTGTTTTTGGTCTCCAAGCTGGTCAACAGCCAGGCGGCTGCACTGACGGCCGTCGCCCCAATGGGGCTCATGCTGGGAATCGACCCCAAAATGTTGATTGCCTTCTTCCCGGCGTCTTATGGATATTTTGTTTTGCCAACATACCCAAGCGATCTGGCGTGCATTGGTTTTGATCGGTCCGGCACAACAAAAATCGGCCGGTTTATCATTAACCATAGCTTCATATTGCCAGGCCTGATTGGTGTGAGCTGTGCGTGTGCGGCGAGTTATTTACTGGTCCAGACGTTCTTTTAGTTCGCTCTCCGGGCGACAGGACATGTCGCCCTTCGACGTTTTTTCAGAAAAACGTTTCTAATTTCAAAACATCGGTTTATTTTAGTGGGACTCACCCTGCGGTGTGAACTTCAGTTCGATAAGCGCAATGGCTTTTTGGATCGCACGACGCGTGACAGGATCTGCCGCAGCAGGATGACTGGTGAAATCGATGGTTTTCAGTTGGCTGGACATTTTTTCGCGCACTTCAACTGGCGCGATGACGTCTAACACATCAAGGATTTGTTTGATTACCAACTGGCATGCAACGACGTCAGACACCAGCTCCTGATCGGCGCTCAAATTTTGTGACATGGGATTCTCCTTATTTAAAGGCCGCCATAGTAGCAAAACGTCAGCCCTTTCATCTCCCTCTCGTCGTTACAGGCACAAAAAAACCTGCCGAAGCAGGTTTTTTCACATCAGAACATAGCGCCCGGTGGTACGTCTTTAAAGGTGTTGCAGTAGTTTGCCCACATGCTTTTCAGGATTTTGCGCAGTTTCATGATAGTGCTCCGGTAATTTGTTATGCAGGTGTTATCGTCTATGCGCACATAATATGACCAGCATCACAAAAATCAATGTTTTTGTGATGCTGGTCACGATTAATAAACCATCAGCGCTGCTATTTTGTTAAAAAAATAATGTGAAATCCGTAGGTTACGAACCTATAAATTCCAGTAAATTTTTATAAATTTTTTTGATATGGCAGGAAGAAAATGAGTGAAAACATCACCGGCAAAGAGAGTCGCGGCTTATCGCCAGCGGCACTGTTGGTTGCCGGGGCTTTCTTTATGGAGTTTATTGACGGTACGGTTATCGCCACCGCACTACCCGATATGGCAAAAAGCTTTGGCGTGCAGGCCGTCGATCTGAACATCGGGATAAGTGCATATCTGATCACCCTGGCTGTTCTGATCCCCGCAAGCGGGTGGATAGCAGACCGCTTTGGCGCGCGTAAAGTTTTTGCCCTTGCTCTGGCCATCTTCACACTGGCATCTGTTTTTTGCGGACTCGCCACCACGGTTGATCAGTTTGTTGCAATGCGTGTTCTCCAGGGGATGGGAGGGGCGCTGATGGTCCCCGTCGGACGTCTGGCGGTTTTACGAACAACACCCAAACACCAGCTAATTACCGCCATTGCCACATTGACCTGGCCCGCGTTGGTTGCACCAATAATCGGCCCACCACTGGGTGGCTTCATTACCAGCTATGCCAACTGGCGTTGGATATTTTTCATTAATGTTCCGCTGGGTATAGTGGCGATTATTCTGGCGCTGCGCATCATTCCGGATCTGCATGACGATGAGCGGCGCCCCTTTGACCTTCCGGGTTTTCTCGCTACCACGATTGCTATGGTGAGCCTGGTTTATGCTATGGAGTCGATGGGAGGCCAGCATGTACAGGAGGGTTTGACGTTGCTGCTGCTGGCTATCGGTACAGTGGCGTTAATTTTTGCCCTTCGCCATTTCCGCCGTGTTCCCTGGCCAATGATTCGGCTCGATGCGTTAGATGTTCCGACTTTCCGGGTCACCATGTACGGCGGCTCATTATTTCGCGCGTCGATTAGCGCCGTACCTTTTCTGTTACCTCTGATGTTTCAGGTCGGGTTTGGGATGGATGCCTTCCATTCCGGGCTGCTCGTCCTGGCCGTTTTCGTAGGAAATTTGACCATAAAGCCTGCCACGACACCGCTTATTCGCTCGTTAGGATTTAAGCGATTACTGCTGATTAACGGCGCGCTAAACGTACTGGCACTGCTGGCCTGCGCACTGATCACACCGCACACCCCTGTCTGGCTCATTATGCTTATTCTTTATCTTGGTGGCGTTTTCCGCTCCATCCAGTTTACGGCAGTCAGTACACTGGCTTTTGCCGACGTACCTTCACCACAGATGAGTTATGCCAACACGCTGTTTTCAACGGCGACACAGTTAGCCGTTGGACTGGGTATCACACTCGGGGCAATCGGGATACGCATTGGTGAAAAAATGGGCGATGCATTCGGTCTGGCCGCCATACCCGGCATCAGTTTCCGCCTGGCCTTTGTGGCGATCGCTCTGATTTGTCTGGTGGGAATGTTTGATACATTGCGGCTGACAAAAGACGCGGGCAGCGCGGTATCAAAGAAGTAAAAAAAAAGCCAGCGGATGCTGGCTTTTTCATTTTATTGGGCATTAACCCACGATAGCGCGAACAAAGGCTTCAATCTCTTTGTCCTGGCAGTTTTCAAAGAAACACTGCTGGAAACGCTGGCCAGAAACCGCTGTTTTTACCAGTTCTGGATCGATAGCACGCAACGTATCCAGATAGTTCTCTTTCACAACAGCCGCTTTCACCTGGTTCAGGATCCCCGCGTTACGTACTTGTGGCTCTTTACGCTCTGGCGGGTAACCTTCCCCTTTGCGGCCTGTGAACGCTTTCTCAAAGATAAAGCGCACGTTCAGTTCTGCACCCCAGCCAAATCCTTTCGCAAACGGCAGGGACAGTGCGTTACCGTTGTTGATCTGAGCAAACAGGAACGCATCGGCAGGATCGATGCAGTAACCGCAGATCACACCAGGATGAATATTCAGCGACATCAGCGCCCCCTGCCCCGTGCCGCAACCCGTCACGACAAAATCAACCGCTTTAGAATTCAGCAGGATACTTGCCATAATGCCAAGATGAATGTAGGTCAGATGGTGATCGTTCTCATCGCTCATTCCTACGTTATAGACCGGGAAACCTTTCTCATCGGCAACGGCTTTTAACTCATTAAGGATGATAGGATTTTTACCCGCCTGGCTGTTTTCCATCATCAGTGCAATTTTCATCTTTTCTCTCCTGAATACGTTGCGGGTGATCCCGCCGTGGATACCTGATCGCTTCAACCTTACTATCAAATAAACACACTTTCAAATTAAGTGAAAGGTTGTTTTAAAAAACGAAGATGGGCTCACAATTTCACGATTATTAAGCGAAAAAGAGGTCGTCTGCTTAAAGTGAAAAAATCACTATTCCCGACCCTCGCAGTTAGCTAGACTGCGACAAAAGATTATAAAAACACCGCCTGGGGAACCCCTGTGAATCTGCACTGCTGGAAGCCTCGTTTTACATTCTTGCTTCTCTCTTTTGCGCTTTTCTGGATTAGCATACCCGCGTTAAATGCAGCTCAGCCCGACGAACCTATTCCCGTCTGGATATATAACGCCGACAGTTTCGAGTTCTGGCACACGCCACAAGGAGAGCCGAAGGGGTTTTATCCAGACCTGATTACTGCCATCAACCAAAAATATGGCACACACCTGCGGCTAAACCCCTTGTCCGGAAGTGAGATCGGGGAGCGTTTTGCGAATAATCGCTATGGGGTCTATGCCGGTGTAGTACGAACAGAGCAGCGTGCCCGTACCCGAATTCTCTCAGCACGCCTGTTCGATAACGAGGTGGTTGTCGCCAGCCCCACCATGACGGTCACCTCAGTGGAACAGTTGAGCCATGCACGCGTCCTTTTTCGCAAAGATGACGCAACCTTTGAGAGCGTCCAGCAACGCTACCCTGATCTAAAATTCCGCTCCCTGCGGTTCGCCTCCACTAGCGAAGAGGCATTCCGGTTACTCAGCGAACATCAGGCGGATGTTTATATTAACGATGCCTCTGAAATGGAAAACACGCAGCGCTATTATCTCATCTCCCGACCTTTCCCTGAGTTGCGAATTCCCGTTGTTCTGGCATTCAGTCCGGAACTCCACCCTTTGCATGAAAAGATCAATGCGTTTATTGGTGAATGGTATCGCAGCGGCGAAATGCGCAAAACGCTGGAAGAGAGTAAGCGAAACTACCTCCTGAGTCGCATTGAGATATCCGATCAGGAACGTCATTGGCTTGCGAACAATCACCTGCAAATCAATTTGCCCAAAAATGAAAATTTCGCCCCGATTATCTGGAAAGATAGCAACGGATATCATGGCACGGCGATCGATATGATTAACAATATGCGTGATTTATTAGGCATACGTGTGGATGTCAATTTTATCGATAACTATGCTTCCATCCTGCCCCAACAGCACTGGCCTGTCCGCCTGGTCAACATTGCCGAACGCAATGACACTACCCACGCCGATGGACGTATTGGTCCGGACATTGCCTGGCACAACGTTTATTACAATCGCATCGGGAAGCCATTTTTGTGGGATGAAGAGAATATCCGGAGCCAGCGTGTGGGGGTGCTGGACGGTTCCTTTTCTGCGGCCTATTTGCAGCAACGCTTTGGTAATGACGTTATTATTGTAACTCGCCATAGCATTGAAGGTCTTATTGATGCCATCGAGAATAATAAAATCGATTTTATTCTGGGCGATCTCAGCTCTCTGGAATCAACCCTTCGGGGCAATGAACTGTTCCGGGGCGTTCTCAAAGTGGCTGGTGTCACGCGTTCTGAGTTGATTATTGGCCCCTGGGTACAACCTGACCACCCGCTATTCCATCTCCTGACACAAGTTCATCGGCTGTCGGAGTTTCGTACCCAACTTGAACGCCAGGAAGAACATAAACTCTTCCCGGACTTAACCAAAAATACGCTAAAAATCATCAGTGTTATTTTGCTGATCGCCGCCCTGTTCAGCATCAGTATGCTGTTAATGATGCGCCGCCATCTCAGGCAAAACCGCATAGTTAACCGCAACATTGTGCAAGCGCTTGAGAAGGTCAACCGGGCTCATGATGATGAAACAGGCAGCCATATTCAGCGCGTCGCAAAATACTGTGGGCTCATGGCGCGCGAGCTTGGGTTGTCAGGCAAGATGATCCGCGAAATTGAACATTTTGCCTCCCTGCATGACGTGGGGAAAATCGCCGTACCGGAGCGGATCCTGCGCAAGCAAGGGCCACTCACGGCAGAAGAATTTAGTGAAATGAAACTTCATACCATCAAAGGCTGGCGCATTATTCAGGGGCTCGGACTCGGAGCCGTTGCAGAAAATATTATCCATTACCACCACGAGAAATGGGATGGCAGTGGCTATCCTGAAGGTTTACGAGGTGAACAAATTCCGCTTGAAGCGCGCATCCTGGCGCTGGCGGATGTCTATGATGCCTTGAGGCAAAAGCGTGTGTATAAACCCGGCTTCACGCATGATCTGGCCTGTGAGGTGATCCTCGACGGTACTGGACGCCATTTCGATCCACAGCTTATCGCCCTGTTTCGTCAGCACCATTTGAAATTCCAGACGATTTTCGACAGCCTCGCCGACTAGTCAGGCTCGTTGCGAAGAGAAAGGGTAGATTGTCTGGCTATTCCTCCCATTGCATCTGTTGTCAGCAGCGTAGGATAGGGTATCTCCATTGACTCAGAGCGAAATATAGTCATTCGTACCCTGAGAATTACACTTTGAAGTGATTCAGGGTATGCGCTTACTGGTTACGAATATTGAGCGA
>NZ_WLVC01000022.1:0-75982 GCF_016859735.1 Lelliottia sp. RWM.1
GGAGCGGTAGTTCAGTCGGTTAGAATACCTGCCTGTCACGCAGGGGGTCGCGGGTTCGAGTCCCGTCCGTTCCGCCAACTCATTGTTCGAGGGTGTTTTTATACATCCTTATGAGTTAAGAAACCGCAGGTCATACAATGGCTTGCGGTTTTTTTTCGTCTGATGCTTTCTGATGTTGTCTTGGGGAAGCAAAAGATAATGAGTGCATAAAGGAGTGGATCACTCAAAAGGGGAAATTTTAGTACGCTCAATTTTAGTTTTATGCGGCGAAACAGTTTTAGTTTCAGCAACATGCAGCCATGAAAACTTTGTGAAATCCGGCCTCTGGGCCAGCCTTTATAAGGAGCTATCATGGCGATTGTTACCAACCCTCTTACTGCAACTCAGATCCAGAAAGCGAAGCCTCGCGACAGTGCTTACTACCTGTTTGATGGTCGTGGTCTGTGCCTGCAAATCAAACCCAGTGGCAATAAATACTGGCACTGTCGTTACAAACGGCCTGCAACCGGAAGTAACACAACAATCAGTCTGGGATCGTATCCGGAAGTCTCCCTCGCAGATGCCCGTAAAGAACATCAGAAAATATTAACTCTGTTGAAAAAAGGTATTGATCCAAAAGAACTGGAGCGCGAAGCCGAAGAACAGGTAAGGCTGGCAGAGGAAAGCCGTTTTCAGCTCGTCGCAGAAAAATGGTTTAAAACCCAGAAACAGGGAAAAGTCACCAAAGAGCACGCTGCTCAAATCTGGTCTTCGCTGGAAAACCATGTGCTTCCCTCTATTGGGGATATTTCTGTGACAGAGCTTAAAGCGCCGATGCTGATTGCTGCCCTGAAACCCATCGAAGTGCGCGGTTCGCTGGAAACCCTCCGTCGCATTGTTCAACGCGTCAATAATGTTATGGAATATGCTGTTAATCTGGGGCTGATGGATATGAACCCTCTCTATCGTGTCAGTCAGGTATTCGCATCGCCGGAAGTGACAAATATGCCCTCCATCAGTCCTAAGCGACTGGATGAACTGGTTCAGCGTATTGAAGCCGCGAGTCTGGCGTCATTAACCCGTTATATGATCCTGTGGCAATTGTTGACACTGGTGCGTCCCGGTGAGGCAGCGGGAGCCAGATGGAACGAAATCGATGAACAGGAAAAACTCTGGATCATTCCTGCTGCACGTATGAAGAAGCGCCGTATCCATAAAGTTCCCTTGTCTCCCGAAATGTTGTGGGTTATTGAGAAATTGAAGCCCATGACTGGGCATACGTCGTTTTTGTTTCCGGGCCGGGTTAAAAACAGTCAGCCCATGAATTCAGAAACTGTCAATAAGGCATTGCGCCGGATGGGGTATACGGGCGAGCTTGTTTCGCACGGTTTTCGGGCCCTTGGTTGTACGTCTATGATTGATGCGGGTTTTCCGTCCGATGTTGTTGACGCGGTATTAGCTCATGTCGAAGGTAAGAAGATGATGCGACCCTATAACCGTGATGCCTATCTGACACAACGTGTGGAGCTAATGGCGTGGTGGGGACAAAAAATCAGTGAGTCGATGCAAAGTGTTGCACTGCGGGCAACCATGAGTAGAGATGCTGCGTGATAATCTTCCTATGAAATATAAATAAAAAGTCGGTGTGACCTATTCACCGGCTCTAATGAAATGGTCATCCCCACCCTGTGAGCGGTACGCTAGCAGGGTGTTTTTCTTTCAAAATGAACTATCATGAAAAACTGTGCTGGAGCTTATTTTCTGGCTCGTCAACTAGCCTCGTTTGGTCTTCAGGCAAAGTTGATTTCACCGTAGTTTGTTCGCCCCTTCATCAAGAGCAACAAGAACGATTTCATTGACACCGAAGCGATTTGTGAAGTGGCGTTGACCTGCCCCCAGGATTAGATACAACCTTCAGTTAGTAATGTCGGTTGGTTTTTCTTCATATTTCCTGTTTCGCCAGTCCGTTGCGAATTCAGCTGGTGTCTGGTAATCCAGCGATGAATGGGGACGGCACTCGTTATAATCCTGCCGCCAGTCATTAATCGTTTTCCGGGCATGAAGAATATCGCTGAACCAGTGTTCATTCAGACACTCATCGCGAAAGCGTCCGTTAAAACTCTCAATAAATCCGTTCTGCGTTGGCTTACCAGGCTGGATAAGCCGTAGTTCCACACCATGCTCAAAGGCCCATTGATCGAGCGCGCGGCAGGTAAATTCCGGGCCCTGATCGGTTCTTATTGTCGCCGGATAGCCCCTAAACAGCGCGATGCTGTCCAGAATACGCGTGACATGAACGCCTGAAATACCGAAAGCAGCGGTGATCGTCAGACACTCCTTCGTGAAATCATCCACACAGGTCAGGCACTTGATCCTCCGACCGTTGGCCAGTGCGTCCATAACGAAATCCATCGACCATGTCAGGTTCGGCGCATCCGGGCGCAGAAGCGGAAACCGTTCGGTTGCCAGCCCTTTACGGCGTCGTCTGCGTTTTACGCTCAGTCCATTAAGGTGGTAAATACGGTATACCCGCTTGTGATTGACGTGAAGGCCCTCCCGACGCAGCAACTGCCAGATGCGGCGGTAGCCAAAACGCCTGCGCTCCAGTGCCAGCTCAGTGATGCGCCCTGATAAATGCGCATCAGCTGCCGGACGCTGAGCCTCATAGCGGCAGGTCGACAGGGACAAACCCGTAAGCCTGCAGGCACGACGTTGCGACAGACCGGTCGCATCACACATAAACTCAACGGCTTCCCGCTTCTGGCCTGTCGTCAGTACTTTCGCCCCAGAGCCACCTGAAGTGCCTCCTTATCCAGCATGGCTTCGGCAAGTAGCTTCTTGAGGCGGGCGTTCTCCTCTTCAAGAGATTTAAGCCGCTTCACCTCAGGAACTTCCATGCCACCAAACTTCTTGCGCCAGGTGTAGAAAGTGGCATCGGAAATTGCGTGCTTACGGCAGAGCTCACGGGCAGAAACTCCGGCTTCCGCTTCGCGAAGAATACTGATGATCTGTTCGTCGGAAACCGTCATATGGCTGTCAACGCCAGTAAACACTTTGATCCGATGCTGGGGATCGATTTTCATTCTTATGCCCTGCCGCCGGGAGTCTGGCCCACGCCGCATATCGCCATTGTTTTTGACGTATGGGACTATGCGCCCATTATTGGCGCGACGGTAAAAATCCACGGACTGAGGCGCACCGTTGCCGGTACAGAGGGAAAGGCCTTCCATATTCTGATTGGTGCTCCGGTTCCTCCCCCAAAAGTCCCCGGCGGCCCCCAGACCGATGATGAAGTGTTTATGGGGAGTAAAACGGTTATTGTTGACGGAGATCCGCTGTCACGCAGACTGTCCCCCACGCTGAGTTGCAACGTTGTGGGCATCATTCCCCCGTTTCGTCTGAGGCGGGCAAAAAAAATGCCCATTCTCTCCCTGACGGCTCCCCTTACGCTCAATATGGCGTTACCGCATCATGTTTCTGTCGGTGGACCACAGACCATCAGCATGATGTCGATGCTGAGCAAAGCGGGGTTTGCCGCCTTTAAACGCATCGGGAAAAGCAAGGCTTATAAAAAGTTCATGGGGAAATTTAAGGAGTTCCGCCAGAAACTCTTTAAAAACATGGATCCCAGTTTCATCAAGTGTAAGGTACTGCGCGCTGAACCTGTCGATATTCGTGACGGCAGCGTCAGACTGGAACAACGAGATTTTCTGCTGCCGGGCCGTGTGCCGCTGGACTGGATACGTTACTACCGTTCTGCGGATGTACAGGAAGAGGGATTGCCCGGTTATGGCTGGAAAACGCTGGCAGATACCCGCCTTATCCATCACACAGAAGACGATTACCATGAACTTGTGCTGGCTGACGGCTCGCTGTTTTTTGCAGACATCCCCGAACAGGCAGGTCAGGCCCATGCCGTAAGCAGTCTGCCGGGTGGTGCGCTGTTGTGGTATGAGGAAGAAGAGGGCGTTCGCCACTGGCATGCAGAAACGGAGGAAAACCGTCGATGGTGCTTTCGTCAGGAGACTGCGTCTCCGGCTTCTGTCCTGCGCCCGGACAGGCTGGAAGACAACAACGGCAACGGCTGGCGTTTTCGCTATGAAACCGGGCGTATCACCCTGACGGAATACACTTCGCAGGCGCTGACCGGGCGCAGGGTGGAAGCGGACTGCCTGCACCTGCGCATTGTCCGCATTCGCCTGTGCGACAGTCATGCTGATATGGGGCCGGGCAGTGATGAGGCGCAATGGGACCTGACGCAGTACGACTATACCCAGGATAACCAGCTGGCAGGCCAGACCGACAGTTGTGGCCACCGCCGCCATTTCGCCTGGCGGGAGCGGGTTTACATGCAGTATCACGCTGACCGCCTCGGGCAGCGCTTCCACTATGAATACGATGATGCATGGCGCGTTATCCACGCCTGGGGCGATGGTGGCTGGTATGACTATCGCTTTGTCTGGAATGATTTCTGCCATGAGCTGGAGATGACGGATTCGCTGGGGCATACCACCATTATCCGTTTCAGTGAAGACCGGCTTCCGGTGTGTGAAATTGACCCGGAGGGCGGCGCGACGTTTTTCCTCTATGACGAATTTGGGCAGACGGTCAGTATCACCACGCCGGACAGAAGGACCACCCGCTTTGAATATGATGAGGCAGGCAATATCTGCCGGGAAATCGCGCCGGACGACAGCGAGTTTGTGACCGTCTGGCAGGGGCTGCATATGAAAGAAGCCCGCGACCCGGAAAAAGCCTGCTGGCGGTTCGGGCATGATGAGCGAGGCAATCTGACCGGTGTGACGGACCCGGCAGGCGTACAGCAGCACTATCGCTACGATGAGCTGGGGCAGATGGTGCGCCGCGATACGACCGGACAGGGCCACGAATTGCTGGAGTATGACCGCCTTGGGTTTGTCAGCGCGCTGACGGCGCGCACCGGGGCGAAAACGACATACGTGCATGATAACCGGGGCAACCTGCTGTCGGAAATGAATGTGCTGAAAGAGCAGCGGCACTACCGTTACGACAATGCCAACAGGCTGACGGAAGCCAGATTGCCGTGCCGTAACGCCATCCGGCTGGAGTACGATGCAGAGGGTCAGCTTGTGGCTTATGACGACGGCCAGCGCGTCACCCGGCTGGACTATACCGCCACAGGCGAGGTCTCCGGCTGTACCCTGCCGGACGGTAACCGCATTGGTTACGAGTATGACACCGAAGACCGGCTGGTGGCCGTCATCAACCAGATGAGCCAGCGCTGGCAGATAATCCGCGACAGTCTGGGGCGAATAACGGAAGAGCGGGACTGGCGGGGGCAGAGCACACACTACCGGTGGAGCGCCGACAGCCTGCTGAACGGCAGAACCGGACCGGACGGGACGACCCTGACCTGGTGGCATGATAAGCAGGGGCGCATCACTGGGCAGTATCACAATGACACGCTGCTGGCGCGCTACGAGTATAACCGCCGGGGGCAGCTGACGGCCTGCGACAACCCGTACCGCAGACTGAGCTGGCGTTACGACAGCGGCGGCAGGCTGACGGAAGAGGTGCAGGACGGGTTCGGTATACGGCACAGCTTTACGGCGTCCGGCCAGTATGCAGGGCGGGAGAGCGACAGCGGTAACCGCGTGCAGCTGGGCTACAACGACGCGGGGCAGCTAAGCCGGATACAGATAAACGACGAACCGGCGAGTGCGCTGGCGTATGACGCGCTGGGACGGCTGCGTGAAGAGCAGCTTGCGCCGGAGCTGAAGCGCCAGCTGAGCTACAACGAAAACGGCTGGCTGAGCGCACAGCGGGTGAGCAGGGAGGCCAGACCGCTGTTTGCCACCGAGTGGCATTACGATTTGAACGGTAACGTGCGGTCGCGCAATGACAGTCTGGCAGGCAGGGAGTTTTACAGCCATGACGTGATGGACAGGCTGACAGAGCACACTGACGTGCTGGGTCGGGTAACGAATTTTGTGTACGACGCGGCGGGTAATCGGCTGCGGGAAGACATCAGCGGCAGCGGGGAGGAGTGGCAGTGTTATGGCCGTGTGGAAGAAGAGCGGCTGGTGACGCTGGAGCACGGGTATAACCGGAACGGTCAGCTGGTGAGGCGTAAGCGTCGGACGCCGTACCTGTGGTCACAGAAGGTTGTCAGCGAGTCGCTGGAGTGGGACGTCAGCGGGAGGCTGTCGGCGTTGCGCAGTGAGAGCGGGACGACGCAGTACGGTTATGACGGTCTGGGCCGCCGGGTGTTTAAAAAGACAACGAAGGCGGGAGAGGTGACGGCCAGCCTGACGTGGTTCTGGTGGGACGGAGACGCGCTGGCGGGAGAAGTGCAGGATACGGCTCCGGTGGAGGAAACTCTGACGGCGGCGTGCGACATGCGCAGGCCGGGCAGCAGCGAAGAGCGGGAGGCGAGGCTGAAGGGTCTGGTCACCGGGCAGGCGGTGCAGGAGTACGTATATTATCCGCGGAGTTTTGAGCCACTGGGGCTGATAAGGTACGGGCAGCGCTGGAACGAAAAGGACGGATTCAGCGAGCCGGAGAAGCGGATATATTTTTATCATAACGACGTGAACGGTGCCCCGCTGAGGCTGACGGATGAGCGAGGCGGAGTGGCGTGGTCGCAGAGTGCCGGGCCGTGGGGGGCGTGGAGCGAGCGATCAGGTTCGGTGAGGAATCCGCTGCGTTTTCAGGGACAGTATTTTGATGAAGAGAGTGGTTTACATTATAACCGGTACAGGTATTATGAGCCGGAGAGTGGGCGGTATATCTCGGCAGATCCGATAGGGCTGGCGGGTGGAATAAACCTCTATGCTTACGTAAAAAATCCACTAAATTACATTGACCCACTGGGACTTACTGGGTGTAGTGTAAAACCCGGTAAAAATTTCAAAGATCATTTTATTCGACATAAAGGTCTCCTTGAAGATTATTTAGGCAAAAAATATCCAAAGTGGAAGGTTGATGAGGGGGCTGAGTTTTTAAAAGATATTGAAATTCTGCGAGATAGTGGGAAGCTAGTCCATATCGGTCAGGGAACAATAAAAAAAGGCCAGCCATTGATGGAAATATATAGAGGGGAAGGGATGACTTACATATCCAAAAAACTAACTGATGGTTTAGAGGAATTTGTAACGCTTATTGAGTCTGGGAAAGGTATGGATATTGGAATTATTTTTTCTCCCTAGAGAGTGGTGTGTTATGGAAAAATTATTTAATCGTATGTTACAAGGCACTGTAAATGATGTTGTGGTTTCTGGTTATTCAGATGCCGAAACACCACCAGTATTTCATCCGATGTATGAGAGGATATACTTCATCATAAGTGACGATATCTTTGAATTATATATTGAGGATGGGGTTATTCGATATTATCAATTGGAAAATATAAATGAATGGTTTGATGTGGATGTAGATGACAAATTTTCTTTGATGTCTATATATCAACAGTTATTTAAGACTGAACAGGAGATAAAAGTAACTAAAATTGACTACAAAGCAATTCCTTTTACTAAGATTGAGATTGATTACAAGGATGGGGAAAATGAAAGGCAGTTGTTTTTAGACCCTAATAATTTTTTTGGTTTCACTTACTATAACTAATTAAAAGCCGGGGGGGAATTAAATCTTTCCGGCTTTTTACTATTTAATTCTCGTTCAGCACAATAAACATCCCGTTAGGCATCACATTAACTAGCCGTTTAACATGATAAAGTTCCTATCGTAGTTTGTGGCACAACAGGGTGAACAACACGCTGCGGTTCCAGGGTCAGTATTATGACGAGGAGACAGGGTTACACTATAAACGGCTTCGCTACTATAATCCGGAGAGCGGGACCTATATCAGTCCAGACCCGATAGGGCTAAGAGGCGGGTTAAACTTATATGCTTATGTACCTAATCCTCTCAAATATATAGATCCGCTTGGGTTGTGCAAAACGGATGTTGAAAATAAAAATCCTTATGGCACTTACCGACCTGCTCGGCAATTACCTCGTGATAAAAATGGAAATCCAATCCCTGATGTTAATGCGCCACATACTCAATTAGGTACTAAATCAGGAAGAAAAGGAGATTATACTCAGGCCAGAGAATGGGGATATGATGAAAATGGTAATTTAGTTCCCAAAAGAGATATTGATTTTACAGATCATGGAAGGCCTAAGGAACATCCCAATCCTCATCAGCATGATTATATTCCTAACTCTACAGGAGGAACACCGTAACATGGTCCTGCAAAAGATCTGGAGATCCCATAATGAATGTGAGTAAAGGGTCGATGTGGAACAATGGAGAAAAGGTCCGTTTATCTCATTTATTAGATAAAGTACCAACTAATGAATGGGACTGGTATCTATATGAAATAGAAGCGATTGGTATTGCGCCGCGAGACATGTCAATGCCTGATTTTGAGCAACGAGTTTTATCCAAGGATACCGGATTTAAATTATCATGGGATGAGGTTAAAAATTTTTCCAACTCATTAAGTGACATAAAGAATTGCTTTTTAGCTGCATTAGTGAAGCCAGTTAAATATAGCGTACTAGACAATGGTGATTTATCACATTGTTTGGCTTTAATAACTATATCAGATAGTACCTCATGGGAGGTTAAATTGATGAAGGATAATTATTAATCTATAGCATGAAAGTTAAATAAAAAGCCGGGAAACATCTCCGTGATATTCCCGGCTTTTATTTTTATACCTCGCGCAATACGCCGGATATCCGGTTCTTCATTCCCTTAACCGACTGTTTAACCAGATAAAGTTCCTCCCGCAGTTCCTGTACCTCGTCACTGTCAGCGATGATGGTCAGTCACCCCTCCGAAATCTTCACCGTGACACCCCGTCCGGTATCAAATCCCGCCTCAGCGAGCCAGTCGCCCTTAAGGTTCAGGCTGGGGTGTCGTGAGTAGTACGTGGTCATGTAGGTTTTGCTGTTTATGTGGCGGGCTCTAACATAGCCGACTTTATAGCGGCGCTGTGTTTTGGAAATGGCGATTTCTGGCGTAATATCGTGTTCAGCCATGATTAACTACCTCTGTTAGTTGCTTGTGGTCAGCGGCTGTTACTGTAAGCGCACCCGTTTTAGTTCCACGCACTTTTTGAGATTTCCGGGGTTTCAGCCATCAGCCGGTATTCTTCCGGCGTCAGGTTATTCAGGGATTCATGGGGGCGCTCGCTGTTATATTCAGCCAGCCAGCGCTCTGTAATTTCACGTGCTTCGTTCAGGGTTCTGAACAGATAAAAATCCAGTATTTCTGTCCGGTACGTCCGGTTGAATCGTTCGATAAAGGCATTCTGTGTTGGCTTGCCGGGCCTGATAAATTCCAGCATCACACCATGCTCTTCTGCCCATTGTGCCAGCGTCAGCGAGACCCGCTCCGGACCGTTATCCATCCGCATCTTCAGCGGATATCCGCGGTTTGCCACGATCCTGTCCAGCACTCTGACAACCCGCTGCGCCGGGATATTCAGGTCAATTTCGATCGCCAGCGCTTCCCGGTTATAATCATCCACCACGTTGAAGGTCCTGAAACGTCTGCCACACACCAGCGCATCGTGCATAAAATCGATGGACCCGCTCTGGTTCATCGCCTCTGGTGTAGCCAGCGGAGCCGGATTGCGCACCGGCAGGCGCTGTTTTCCCTTACGGCGAAAATTCAGTTTCAGCAGGCAGTAAATACGGTGAATTCTTTTATGGTTCCAGGCGTTGCCCTGCCTGCGCAGTACCTGAAAAAGCTTTTTAAATCCGTATCGCGGATAGCGTTCAGCCGCCACGGTCAGCGCCATAATCACCGGCTCATCACGTCGCGTATCCGGCTGATAACGAAATACCGTCCTGCTCAGCGATAACGTCCTGCAGGCCTGACGTAAGCTCATGGCAAACTGTGCGGTCAGATAGCTGACCAGCTCACGCTTTATCGCTGGTTTTAAAGCTTTTTTTCAATAACGTCTTTCAGGGCGCGGCATTCGAGACTCAGGTCCGCAAACATCTGTTTCAGCCGGCGGTTTTCATCCTCAAGGTCCTTCATCTTTTTGATATCAGAGGCTTCCATACCGCCGAACTTCACTTTCCAGTTGTAATAGCTGGCTTCGGAAATACCGGCTTCGACAGACTTCAGAACGGCGATGATCTGGTGTTCGGTGAATCGGGCTTTGCGCATGGCGATCTCCTCCGGGGACATATTCAGTATGCCGGAAGATCTCTAAATGTGAATGGTCCGGTTTACCGGGATGCTTACAGGGGGCATTCTCAAAAGCCACCTTCTCAGAAGGTGGTCTTTTACTGTCTATTGCTAAATTAGCAAAAATCCTCTGCTTTTTACTCTCTTTTTCTGCATAACTTCAGCAGAGATAATCCTCCTCAGTCAACGAACACTATGATTAACGAGGAATTAAATGGCTATCCCTGCATTCGGTCTTGGCACTTTCCGCCTGAAAGACGACGTTGTTATCGCATCTGTAAAAACCGCACTTGAACTGGGCTATCGTGCCGTTGATACCGCACAGATTTATGAAAATGAAGCCGCTGTTGGCCTGGCACTTGAAGAGAGTGCTATTCCCCGCAATGAGCTCTTTATCACCACGAAAATCTGGATTGAAAACCTCAGCAAGGACAAGCTACTCCCAAGCCTGAAGAAAAGCCTGAAAAAACTACGTACAGACTATGTTGATCTGACATTAATCCACTGGCCATCACCGAATGATGCTGTTTCTGTTGAAGAGTTTATGCAGGCACTGCTGGATGCGAAGACGCAGGGTTTAACCCGCGAGATAGGTATCTCCAACTTCACCATCCCTCTGATGGAAAAGGCAATTGCGGCCGTTGGGGCGGAGAATATTGCCACCAATCAGATCGAGCTTTCTCCTTATCTGCAAAACCGTAAAGTGGTCGACTGGGCAAAACAGCACGGTATCCATATTACCTCTTACATGACGTTGGCCTATGGTAATGCATTGAAAGATGACGTTATCTTACGTATCGCTGGTAAGCATAATGCCACAGCAGCACAGGTGATCCTGGCATGGGCGATGGATGAAGGTTATGCGGTTATCCCGTCGTCAACGAAACGTGAAAATCTGGAAACTAATCTGGCTGCGTTAGACCTCAAGTTGGATGAAGAAGACAAAAGAGCGATCGCTGCACTGGAGTGCAACGACCGCCTTGTCAGCCCAGAAGGTTTAGCCCCTGACTGGGACTAAGATTAGTACCCTACCTCTCACACAGCTCCTTCGGGGGCTGTTTTTACATGCTCACTAAGAAAGTCAATAAATGCCCTTATTCGCGTACTCACAGCTCTGTCACTGTAGTACACCGCGCTGAACGGCATCTCTACCGGTAGACGTTTATCTGCCATTAATTCTACGAGTTCACCTCGGGCAATCTCTTTATCAATCATATAATCGGATAAACACGCAATTCCGTTGCCTTCAAGACACAGTTGTTTGAGAGTTTCCCCGCTATTTGAAGATAAACCGCTGGTAACAACATGAAGCTGCCCATCATGGCAGGCGACAGGCCAGGTGTTTAGCGATAACGGTTCAGTAAATCCGAGGCACATATGCTGCCTGAGGTCTTCCACCGTCTCTGGCCGGCCAAACTGGACAATATACTGTGGTGAGGCAATAATCCTGCGATAGCTTGTGAACAATGGTCGGGCACGCAAGCTTGAGTCAGTTAATGTTCCTGCCCGGATCGCGACATCTACTTTTCGCTCAATCAGATTGATAAATGTCTCTGAGGAGACAAGCGACAAGGTCATCTCAGGGTAGCGTTCCCGGAAAGGTTTAATGAGTGGCATCAAAAAATGCAGAACAACTGGTGTTGCCGCATCAATGCGCAGCAACCCACGCGGAGTACTGCGTGTTTCCATTATCTCTGTCTCTGCGGCCGCCATTTCCTGCAAAACGGACTGTACGCGGCGAAAATAGCGCTCACCCTCTTCGGTCAGGCTTAATTGCCGCGTTGTCCGGTTAAGTAAACTGACCCCAAGCTTCATTTCCAGCTTCTTTACCGAGCGGCTGATTGCCGAATTTGCCTGCCCAAGTTGCTCGGCGGCTCGGCTAAAACTGCCACTTTCCACTACAGCGACAAAGATTGTCAGCTCTTCCGACGTTGCTTTCATTGTTGCATCACTCGCAAAATTCTATTGAGATTTTGACCATTTTTGTTATTTAAGCACTGGCGCATACTTCGTGTCATCTTAATCCTGATGATACGGAGTATTTTATGCCACTGGCGCTACTCGCCCTGACAATCAGTGCCTTTGCTATTGGCACGACTGAATTTGTTATTGTAGGACTCGTGCCTACTATTGCCGACCAGCTAGCGATTTCGCTGCCTTCAGCAGGGCTGCTGGTTTCTATTTACGCCCTGGGGGTTGCTGTTGGCGCGCCCGTGCTGACGGCGCTTACCGGACGATTCCCGCGTAAACAGCTGTTGATGGCTCTGATGGTCTTATTCACCGCTGGGAACGTTCTGGCCTGGCAAGCGCCAGACTACACCACACTGGTAGTGGCGCGACTTTTGACCGGTCTTGCACATGGCGTGTTTTTCTCAATAGGATCTACCATTGCTACGAGCCTTGTCTCAAAAGAGAAAGCAGCATCCGCCATTGCTATCATGTTTGGCGGCTTAACCGTCGCGCTAGTGACAGGTGTTCCGCTGGGGACGTTCATTGGTCAGCATTTTGGTTGGCGTGAAACATTCCTGGCTGTATCCATGCTGGGCGTGATTGCTCTGGTGGCGAGTTTAGTACTTGTTCCATCGAATATTCCCGGCCGGGCAAGCGCCACCCTGAGCGATCAGCTTAAAGTGCTGACTCATCCTCGCTTGCTGATCATCTACGCAATTACGGCGCTGGGATACGGTGGTGTCTTCACCGCTTTTACTTTCCTTGCACCAATGATGCAGGATCTCGCAGGTTTCTCCCCGGGTACGGTGAGCTGGATATTGCTGGGGTATGGTGTATCCGTTGCGATTGGCAACATCTGGGGCGGGAAGCTTGCGGACAAACATGGCGCTGTGCCTGCTCTGAAGTTCATTTTTGCGGCGCTCGCGGCCCTGCTGGTCGTGTTCCAGTTCACGGCTTCAGTTCAGTATGCTGCCCTGGCAACAGTGCTGGTGATGGGGATCTTCGCTTTTGGCAACGTACCTGGCTTGCAGGTCTATGTTGTACAAAAAGCAGAGCTCTATACACCTAACGCAGTTGATGTTGCTTCAGGTCTTAATATTGCCGCATTTAATATTGGGATTGCGATCGGTTCTATCATTGGCGGGCAAGTTGTAGAGAACTTTGGTTTGGCACAAACACCGTGGATTGGTGCAGTTATCGTTCTTGCGGCTTTCCTGCTGATTGGCTTGAGTGGACGTCTTGATAAACCTGATCGCGTGGCATTTGAATAAGTAGCAGTAAGTGCTTGCTTACAAAACCAGAAAGCGGTTTCTCAGTAATTGCGTTGAAAGTGTGACCTAAAATCCCTATAACAGTAGAACCAGTCCGTTTTCCGGGCTGGTTCATGTTATAGAGGTCGTATCCAAAAGTGCGAAAAAATACCTATGCCATGCGCTATGTTGCCGGAATGCCAGCGGAGAGAATTTTGCCTCCGGGGTCGTTTGCGAGCCTCAGCCAGGCATTGCCCGCTGGTACACCGTTAAGCAGTGATGAAAAAATTCGCGTACTGGTCTGGAATATCTTTAAACAACAACGTGCGGAATGGTTATCTGTACTGAAAAACTTTGGTAAGGATGCTCATCTGGTCCTCTTACAAGAGGCACAAACCACACCTGAGCTGGTCAGATTCGCAACGACGAACTATCTGGCCGCCGATCAGGTTCCGGCATTTGTTTTGCCGCAACACCCTTCTGGCGTGATGACTTTATCAGCCGCACATCCGGTGTATTGCTGCCCACTGCGTGAACGTGAGCCCATTCTGCGCCTGGCAAAATCGGCACTGGTGACGGTGTATCCATTGCCTGACACCCGCCTGTTGATGGTCGTTAATATTCACGCCGTGAACTTCAGTCTGGGTGTGGATGTGTATAGTAAGCAGTTACTTCCTATTGGCGATCAGATAGCGCACCACAGTGGGCCGATCATTATGGCAGGGGATTTCAATGCCTGGAGTCGTCCGCGCATGAATGCGCTGTATCGCTTCGCACGTGAAATGTCGCTGCGTGAAGTCCGTTTTAGTGATGACCAGCGTAAGAAAGCCTTCGGTCGTCCTCTCGATTTTGTCTTCTATCGTGGTTTGAGCGTGCATGATGCTTCTGTGCTGGTGACACGCGCCTCTGACCATAATCCTCTACTCGTCGAATTCAGTCCCGGCAAGCCTGATAAATAATGGTGTGTCAGGTCTGCCGTGGGGCAGGCCTGTGGTGGTGCTGCCCTTTATCTTTCAATCAACCAAAGGACAGTACAATGACAACACACTCCCATCACGACAATGTCGAAAAACAGTTTGGCTCGCAGGCCAGTGCTTACCTGAGCAGTGCTGTGCATGCGTCCGGACGAGATTTAGTTCGTCTGAGCGAAAGGCTCTCCGCAGTCCCTGAGGCGCACGTACTGGATTTAGGCTGCGGAGCAGGGCATGCAAGTTTTGCGGCTGCACAGCAGGTTGCTCAGGTCACCGCGTATGATTTATCCAGTCAGATGTTGGACGTTGTTGTGGCGGCGGCAAAAGCAAAAAGTCTGAACAACATCACCACACGCCAGGGATATGCTGAGTCATTACCTTTTGAGGATCGGTCGTTTGATGTTGTCATCAGCCGCTACTCTGCCCATCACTGGCACGATGTGGGGCAAGCGTTAAGAGAAGTGAGGCGCGTGCTGAAAGCCGGAGGTATCTTTATCATTATGGATGTTATGTCTCCGGGACATCCGGTGCGTGATATCTGGTTGCAAACGGTTGAAGCGCTGCGTGATACATCACATGTGCGTAATTATTCCTGCGGGGAGTGGTTATCGCTGACTGCGGAAGCTGGATTAATTTCACGCTCGTTAATTACTGACCGTTTGCCTCTGGAATTTAGCTCCTGGATTGCACGTATGCGCACACCTGAAGCATTGAGTCAGGCCATCAGGTTGTATCAGGAGAGCGCATCTGCGGAGGTAAAAGCCTACTTTGAATTGCAGGAAGATGGGTCATTTACAAGCGACATGATTATGGCTGAAGTGCAGAAAGCAGGATAAATAAAAAAGGCACCGGGGGAATCGGTGCCTTTTTTTATATTCAGAGTCTGTAATCAGGAATCTGGCGTTGTGCTGTTTTTTACAAACAGCGTCAGTTGATCGCCAGGTCGCAGGTTGTCAGTACCATTATTCCAGCGCATCACATCTTTGATGTTCACGCCGTGACGTTTAGCGATACTGGACAGCGAATCACCCTTACGTACGCGATAGGTAATACTGTCGCTGTTGTTGGCAAGACGCTGTGCGCTGCTACCCGCACCCACTGTCAGATTCTGACCTACCTTCAGACCCGAACTACGCAGATTATTCCACTGCTGCAGATCTTTCGCCGTCACACCAAGGCGTGAGGCAATGCCTGAAAGGGTATCACCCGAACGAACCTTATAGCTACGGCTGCTGACTGATGAGGCATCCGCGATCAGCGTTGACTGAACGGCTGCGATCTCACCTGAGGCTAAAGACTCACGTAACTGTTCAGCGTGTTTCTGCGGAACCATTACATATTGTGGGCCATTTGCACCCAACGTAGAGCCTTTAACGCCAGCATTAAAGGTCTTAAGCTTGCTGACCGACATACCCGTCATATCAGCAACCTGTTGTATTTCAACTGGGCTGCTGAGACGAACACGCGCTAACGCACGACTTTCGTCTGGTGTTGGCAGTTGTACGCCATAGCGTTTGCTATTTTTGAGTATATCGCTCAAAGCCAGCATTTTCGGTACATAAAGCTTGGTTTCCTGAGGCAGAGAGAGCGACCAAAAATCGGTGGGTTTACCACGCGCTTTGTTCGTTTTCATTGCCTTCAGTACACGACCTTCACCGCTGTTATACGCAGCGACAGTTAACAACCAGTCGCCGTCAAACATCTTATTCAGACGTTGCATCATGTCGAGAGCGGCAGTCGTTGAAGCGACTACATCACGACGCGCATCGTAGCTGCGGGTCTGTTTCAATCCATAATTTCGCCCTGTGCTCGGAATGATCTGCCAAATGCCTGCGGCATTGGCTCCAGACGTTGCGTGCGGGTCAAAAGCGCTCTCCACTATGGGTAGTAGTACCAGTTCCATGGGCATGTTACGTTTCTTAACTTGCCCTGCTATCCAGTACATATACGGCTCTGCCCGTAAAGTTACATCGTGGAGATAGCTCTTATTTCTCAAATACTTCTGTTTCTGTTCGCGAATCCGGTTGTTTTCCGGAATTCCCATCTTTAGCTCGTCGCCAATAGAGGCCCACAAGCCTTGATCCTGCGCGAATGATGTCCCATCGTCCATCCATCGCGCCTGACTTGTAAACTTCCCTGCTTCCCCTTGACCAGCTGCAGAAAGGCTCTGTGCGTGCTGTTGTACGTTGCTGCCGTTTTGTGACTGGCAACCTACAAGCAGGACAGAGGCGAGTAATATCGCTTTTGCCTTCATGTGTGTGTCAATAGTTGCTTAAAAGACGAGCGATGATAACGGCGAATTTTTGAAAAGGCAACCCGGAATTATCGGAAGTTATCTTTCTTTGACCTTAACCATGCGAATCGTTCTTCAGGTTGTTGCAAATTTGTTTCTTTGTTTATTTTTTCAATTAAATCAATATCATTCGTTCTTAAAAATAAATTAATTTCCCGCTCTTTTTTCAGAATTCCTGGCAGTGTTTTTTGGTTTTTTGCACGTAACTCCTTCACTTTCAGGTAATAATCTTGAATCGCCCGATCGTCAGGTAAGATGCTCGCTGAAAACTTCATGTTTGCTAATGTATATTCATGTGCGCAACAAATGAGGGTGTCACCTGGGAGCGCATTAATCTTCTGAAAAGATTGATACATTTGTGCTGGTGTTCCTTCAAATAATCTTCCGCAACCGCCAGAAAACATCGTATCCCCGCAAAAAAGATAAGGTGTGCTGTAGAAACAAATATGTCCTGAAGTGTGACCGGGAGTGGCAAATACGGAAAAATCCCACCCGAGTATGAGGATGTTTTCGCCCTCTTTGACTACTTGCGTTGTCCCCTTATCTTGTGTTTCCGCCGGGCCGTATACCACAAGATGCGGAAATTGATCCCGCAGGTCCGGAACACCACCGACATGATCGTTATGGTGGTGCGTGAGGAGAATGGCTTCAGGCTGCCAGCCATTTTCCGCAATAGCGTTCAAGACAGGGGCAGACTCACCGGGATCGACAATGATGCACCGACGATCATCGTTAACTAAAACCCAGATGTAGTTGTCCTGAAAGGCAGGAATACTGATAAGATTCATATATTACCTCTTACAACGTGGCGGATGTGTTGATGAAACCGGCAAGGATACCTCAGACTGTCGCAGCACCGGAACGTTGGGCGGAATTGCCCTGGGGTGAATACTATCGCGAAGCGTTAGAGCAACAGCTTAAGCCCTGGTTCGCGAAAATGTATGGTTTTCACCTGCTTAAGATTGGCAATCTCAGCGCGGAAATCAACTCCGAAAGTTGTGCCATTTCTCATCAGGTTAATGCCTCTCTTGATGGCTCTCCTGTGCAGGTAAAGGCCGATCCGTTGCATTTGCCGTTTGCCGAAAAATCGGTTGATGCATGCCTGCTGGCGCATACATTACCCTGGTGCAGCGACCCGCATCGCCTGCTGAGGGAAGTTGATCGGGTGTTAATCGACGACGGCTGGCTAATCATCAGTGGCTTCAATCCGTTGAGCCTGATGGGGTTACGTAAACTTGTTCCTGTATTACGCCGCACGCCACCGTATAACAGCCGTATGTTTACTCTGATGCGCCAGCTAGACTGGCTGTCATTACTAAACTTTGAAGTGCTCTGCTATGGCGGCTTTCAGGTTGTGCCCTGGGCGCGTAAGGGGGGCGTTTTACTCAGTACGCATCTGCCAGCATTAGGCTGCATGCAGTTTATTGTGGCGCGTAAAAGAACAATTCCTCTTACGCTCAATCCGATGAAGCAGAGCAAATCAAAAACACAGATCCGCCAGACCGTAGGTGCAACGCGGCAATACAAAAAACCGTAATCAGGATTCGGGTTGATAACCCACGTCGTCCTGAACGGGATTAGACGCGGCAGCGCGAGCCAGCTCGTCGCAGCGTTCGTTTTCAGGATGACCGGCATGGCCTTTCACCCATTCCCATTTGATCTCGTGCTGACCAATAGCTGCGTCCAGGCGTTTCCAGAGATCGACATTCTTGACCGGTTTTTTATCTGCTGTTTTCCAGCCACGCTTTTTCCAGTTGTGGATCCACTGAGTAATCCCCTGGCGAACATACTGACTGTCAGTGCTCAATACCACGTCACAGTGTTCCTTTAAAGCTTCCAGTGCCACAATGGCAGCCATCAGCTCCATTCGGTTATTGGTCGTCAGGTGATAACCTTCGCTAAAGGTTTTTTCGTGCTGGCGATAGCGCATGATCGCGCCATATCCACCGGGGCCTGGGTTGCCGAGACATGATCCATCGGTGAAAATTTCTACCTGTTTACGCATCTCTGGTAGACTTCCTGTATTTGAAACGTTCAGTTAAACGATAAGTCTGACATAAATGACCGCTATGAGCACTGCAATTACACGCCAGATTGTCCTCGATACCGAAACCACCGGTATGAACCAGATCGGTGCGCACTACGAAGGGCACAAGATTATTGAGATCGGTGCTGTTGAAGTCGTGAACCGTCGTCTTACGGGGAACAATTTCCACGTATACCTCAAACCTGACCGGCTGGTGGAGCCAGAGGCGTTTGGCGTTCACGGTATTGCTGATGAGTTCTTGCTTGATAAGCCGACATTTGCAGATGTGGCAGATGAATTCCTGGAATACATTACCGGCGCTGAGCTGGTCATCCATAATGCATCGTTTGATATCGGTTTTATGGACTATGAGTTCAGCAAGCTCAATCGTGGCATTCCTAAAACGAATACCTTTTGCAAAGTCACCGATAGTCTGGCGCTGGCCAGAAAGATGTTCCCCGGCAAGCGTAACAGCCTCGATGCGCTCTGCTCGCGTTATGAAATAGACAACACCAAACGTACGCTGCACGGCGCGTTACTCGATGCCCAGATTTTGGCTGATGTTTATCTGACCATGACGGGTGGGCAAACCTCCATGGCGTTTAGTATGGAAGGTGATACACAGCAGATGCAGGGGGATGCAGAAATTCAGCGTGTTGTGCGTCAGGCAAACCGTTTACGGGTGGTTTTAGCCAACGATGACGAAATGGCTGCACATGAATCACGTCTGGATCTGGTACAGAAGAAGGGCGGAAGCTGCCTATGGCGCGCATAATGCGCGCAGCAATGCGTGTAAAATCGCCGCTTGGGTGATTTTTACAGCAAACGATTCAAAACTTGAGAAAAAGCGTTGACGAGTTCAGAGGCAATCCGTAATATCCGCTTCGTTCCCAACGGAACACAATGTGGAGCGGTAGTTCAGTCGGTTAGAATACCTGCCTGTCACGCAGGGGGTCGCGGGTTCGAGTCCCGTCCGTTCCGCCACTATTCAGAAAGCCTGAATCAGAAATGATTCAGGCTTTCGTCGTTTTATGTCTGCATATTCTTATACCCCTTTCTCCCCTCCTTTAGTGTGTTAACAAAAAGTTAATTACAATAGTGCAATTAATTAACAATTGCGCAGTTTTGGTGCGTTATTTGCACTTTTGTTGTGCAAATAATCTCCGTTTGTCCTGGTTTGTCATTTCTTTGTGTAACAATTATGTAAAAATAATTCACTGTAAATCATCCAGTTATCCACCATTTTCGTGAAAGCTCACGAACCAATGAATTATTGGTTCATTAATTGCTTAATCATTAGGGCGATAAGTTATTAACTATATCTATAACTTATTGTTAATAAAAATAAAGTGATGATGAAAGCGAGCGAACCAATATGGAAAAACCGTCACGGTTTCTGGCAAATTCCAGCACTGCGCTTGAGCAATTGCGCGGCCTTATCAATCAGCACGAGTCAACACCAGGCATTCCGTTGCCCACTGAACGTGAGTTATCGGAAACTCTCGGCGTAGGACGACGTGAAGTTCGTCGTGCGCTGGACGTGCTGGAGGAAGAGGGCCGGATCTGGCGTAAACAGGGCAAAGGAACCTTTATTGGTCCTGCTGCTCCGGTGGAGCCGCTGGCACTTCAGGGGTTGGTACAACAAACCAATTTGCTGGAAGTGATGGAAGCTCGTCTACAGCTCGAACCCGGCTTAGCCCGGCTTGCGGCACTGCGTGCCACCAGGGAAAACCTCGCGCTCATGCAGCGCATGCTGGAACGCATTAATAAGGTCAGCCCGGATGACCGCGATCTGAATGAATTGTGGGATAGCGCCTTTCACCGTGCGATTGCAGAGGCCGCGGGTAATCGTCTGATGCTCGGTTTATTCGATGCCATCGACGCCGTCAGACGCGAGCCAGGCTGGCAGCACCTCCGTGAATTAGCGCGTACACCCGAGCGTGTTGATCACTACAACGACCATCACGAAAAAATCATGTCTGCGATCATCCATCGCCAGCCTAACGAAGCAGCGACCGCCATGCGCGAACACCTGCTAAGCCTGCAAGCAGCCTTAATTCAGGCTATTCATCTTGAGGACGATTTCACGTTATGACGACCATTCCGTTCAAGGAAGCGGCGCCGGTACTGCGCCTGCAAAACCTCAACGTAAAATTCGCAGGCTCGCCGGTAAGCGTACTGGATGGGATCTCGCTTGCCGTGAAAGGGGGCGAAACATTGGCGCTGGTAGGTGAATCTGGTTGTGGAAAGAGCATCACATCCTTAGCGCTGATGGGATTGCTACCTGCCAGCGCTCAGATCGTGAGTGGTGAAATGCAGTTTCGCCGTCACGATCTGCGCAAACTCTCCCCGCGGGAATATGCCGACCTCCGGGGTAATGAGCTGGCGATGATTTTTCAGGAACCGATGACCTCGCTGAACCCGACATTTACGCTTGGCGATCAGCTCAGCGAGGCTGTAATGCGCCACCAGAATATGTCACGTAGTGATGCCATGACTGCTGCGCTGAACATTCTGGAAAAGGTCCAAATTCCGGCCGCCGGGATGCGCCTGAAATCTTACCCTCATCAACTCTCCGGCGGGATGCGCCAGCGTGTGATGATTGCGATGGCGCTCATTAACCGTCCCCGGCTGTTGATTGCTGATGAACCAACGACTGCACTCGATGTGACAATTCAGGCGCAAATTCTGGCTCTCCTCAATACGTTAAAGGAAGAGACAGGCACTGCGGTGTTGATGATCACACACGACTTAGGCGTCGTGGCAGAAGTGGCGCAACAGGTAGCGGTGATGTACGCAGGGCAGGTGGTTGAGCAGGGGAGTGTCGACGCTATCTTCGCCGATCCTCAGCACCCGTACACCATTGGTCTGATGGGCTCCATTCCTTCGCTTGGCGCGCGTAAAGGTCAGCTTTCGACCATTCCGGGCTCTGTCCCTCTGCCAGAATCCATGCCTAAAGGCTGTCGTTTCGCGACCCGCTGTCCCTTCGCACAGACGCGTTGCCATGATGAAAAACCGTCACTTAACACGCTTGGCGCTGGTCATCAGGTAGCCTGTTTCCGTGTGCCGCTGGAACAACATATTGCGCTGGGAGAAATCGCATGACTACGCCCATCCTTGAAGCTCACGACCTCAGTAAACTGTTTCCCGGCCCCAAAAAACTTTTTACCCCCGCCCGCTTTGTGACGGCGGTTGACAGGGTTTCGCTCTCTGTTATGCCAGGCGAAACGCTGGCGATTGTCGGCGAATCTGGTTCCGGAAAATCCACACTTGGTCGTTTGCTGCTGCGCTTGCTGGCGGCAAGTGAAGGACGCGTGTTTTATCAGGGCGAAGAGATCACCCATGCCTCGGGTGCGCGCCTGAATCAACTCCGGCGTGAACTGCAGATTATTTTTCAGGATCCGTTTGCCTCACTGAACCCGCGTATGACGGTAGAGCAAATTGTCGGCGAGCCGTTGTGGTTACACCAGAATATGAAAAAAGCAGACCGCCAGTATCGGGTTGCCGAACTGTTGAAAACAGTCGGGCTGCCTGCCGCCTGGGCTGGGCGCTATCCGCATGAGTTTTCTGGCGGTCAGCGCCAGCGTATCGGTATCGCGCGAGCTCTCGCTTCCGGCCCAAAACTGCTGCTGGGTGATGAGCCGGTCTCGGCGTTGGATGTGTCCGTACAGGCGCAGGTAGTGAATTTGCTGGAAAGCCTTAAACATCAACTGGGGCTGACGATGATTATCGTCGCGCATGGTCTTGCCGTTATTCGGCATATGAGCGACCGCGTTGCGGTGATGTACCTGGGGCAAATCGTTGAACTGGCAACCGTTGACGAAATTTTTGATGCGCCATTGCATCCTTATACCCAGGCACTTATCGCCTCTGCCCCGCAGATGCAGCCTGGTGCACAACGGGATACGCCTCTGTTGCAGGGCGATTTACCGAACCCTTCAAACCCGCCAACCGGATGTCGTTTCCACACACGCTGTCCCTATGTTTCTGATGAATGCCGCCAGGTTGAGCCAATCAATCAGGTGCTGGATGGCGGACGTCAGGTTGCCTGCCATCGCTGGCAGGAGATTAATCGCGATCGCAGTGTTATTCAGATAGCACCGCCCTCTGCCGCATTTCTGCGTCGCCGCGCGCTGTTTGAACACGCGGCATCTCACTCCTCCCTTCCTGCAAGGAACTCATGATAATGACAATGCGTAATTCTCTTTTGACCGTACTGGGAAGTGTTATGTTGCTGGGTGCGGCGTTGCCCGCGCATTCGGAAAGTGTGTTGCGAATTGGTCTGGGGGCCGACCCGGATATGCTCGATCCGCATCTGGCGCGGACCTATTATGGCCGTTTTGTCTTCGCGTCGCTGTGTGACAGGCTGGTGGATGTCGATGAACATCTGAACGTTGTCCCAGGGCTGGCGAAAGACTGGGCCTGGAGCGACGATGGCAAAACCCTGACCATGAATCTGCGCGAAGGCGTGACGTTCCACGACGGCGAAAAATTTGATGCAACCGCTGCTAAATACAACCTCGACCGCGCCCTGACCTTAAAAGGTTCATTGCGTAAAAGTGAAATCTCTTCAGTCGAGTCGGTGGATGTGACCGGCCCGATGCAGATTGCCTTGCACCTGAAAAACCCGGATGCCGCGTTGCTGATGCAGCTCACCGATCGTGCTGGAGCGATGATGGCCCCGGAAGCGGCGAAAAAGCCGGATTTTGCCGCGCATCCGGTCTGTTCCGGTCCGTACAAGTTCGACAGTCGCGTGTCGCAGGACCGCATTGTTCTGAGTCGTTTTGACAACTACTGGAACAAAGACGCCTACCACTTTGACAAAATTATCTACCTGCCGATCCCGGATGCCTCTGTTCGTCTGGCTAACCTGCGTGCAGGCGATCTTGACCTGACCGAAGGCATTGCTGCAAGCGACGTGAAAACGGTGGAAGCAGACAGCAAGCTGGCGCTGGCGAAAGTGACGGGTCTGGGTTATCAGGGCATTACGTTCAATATCAATAACGGCCACGTCCCGGCTAACGACCCGTTCAAAGATGCCCGCGTTCGTGAGGCTTTCTCTCAGGCCATCGACCGCGATGCGCTTAACCAGGTGGTCTTCGAAGGGCTCTACACTCCTGCTAATCAGGCGTTTTCGACCGTGAGCCCTTACCACGTTAATGTTCCGGTTCCCGCGCGTGATGTGGAGAAAGCAAAAGCCCTCCTGAAACAAGCCGGTGTGACGACGCCACTGAACGTTAACTTACTGGTTCCGAATAACCCAACGTCGCAGCAGGTTGGCCAGGTGCTTCAGGCGATGGTGGCCGAAGCCGGGTTTAACCTCAATCTGCAAATGACAGAATTCGCCACGCTGCTCGATCGCCAGCAAAGCGGTGATTACCAACTGAGCTTCTCTGGCTGGTCTGGTCGCCCGGACCCGGATGGCAGCATCTACGGCTTCATCAACAGCAAAGGAACGCTGAACGATGGCCGCTACAGCAATGCGCAGGTGGACGAATGGCTGACGCAGGCGCGACTGAGCACGGACCCTGCTGCCCGTCAGCCGTTGTATGACAAGGTTGTTCAACAGCTGCAGACCGATATGCCTATCGCTTACCTCTACTTTGAACCGCGTATTTTTGGTCTGAACAAGAGTGTGCAGGGCTTTAAACCTTACCCGGATGGCATTGTGCGTCTGGCCGGTTTGACGCTGGCGAAATAAATAAAGGCGTGAGGAGAAACCATGCTGGAACTGATTTGCAAACGTCTGCTGCTGGCTATCCCGACACTGCTGCTGGTGAGCATGATGGTGTTTGGGCTGCAAAAACTGCTTCCCGGCGATCCGCTGATCGCCATGGCTGGAGAGGAGCGCGATCCGGCGGTGATTGCTCAACTGCGTGCGGAGCTAAACCTGGATGCGCCAATCCCCGTGCAGTATTTCCACTGGCTGACGCGTGCGTTGCAGGGCGATCTGGGCGTCTCCTTACGTACTCATGAACCCGTGACATCGCTGATTGCCAGCAAACTTCCGGTCACGATGGAGTTGTCGCTGCTGGCGATGATCATCGCCCTGGTGTTTGGTATCAGCATGGGCATTCTGGCGGCGGTGAATAAAAACAGCTGGGTTGATCACGGGGCAAACTTTGTTGCGATATCGGGGATCTCAATACCGCATTTTTGGCTTGGGATCCTGCTGATACTGGTCTTTTCGGTCAATTTGCAGTGGCTGCCTGCATCCGGTTACGTGCCGTTTAGCGAAGATCCTATCCAGAATTTGCGGACCCTGCTGCTGCCTGCTTCGGTGCTGGGAACAGGACTGGCAGCGACGCTGATGCGCCATACGCGAGCCTCGATGATTGCGGTATTAAAAGCCGATTACATCCGTACCGCGCGTGCAAAAGGGCTGTTGCCTAAGGCCGTGATCTTAAAACACGCCTTTCGCAACGCACTTGTACCGGTCATCACGCTTACTACGCTGTTGTTTGGCGAGCTGCTGGGCGGGGCGGTATTGACCGAACAGGTTTTCACTATTCCAGGCTTTGGCAAGATGATCGTGGATTCCGTTTTTAACCGTGACTATGCCGTAGTGCAGGGCGTGGTACTGATCGTGGCGATCGGCTTCCTGCTCCTTAACCTGCTGGCTGACGTGCTGTACGTCCTCATCAACCCGAAAATGCGAGGCTAATCATGGCAGAACTGACCACTTCACATGTTGTGCCAGCACTACCGCACACGCAAAACCGGGTGCTGAAGAAATTCCTCGCCAACAAAAGCGCAGTGATTGGTGCGGTGGTGGTGGGCTTCTTTGTCCTGCTTGCATTACTTGCACCCTGGATTGCACCCTTTGATCCGGTGAAAGCCAACTTCCTTGCAGTGCGCAAACCCCCATCAGAAATGTACTGGTTCGGCACTGATGAACTGGGGAGAGATATCCTCTCCCGTATTGTCTGGGGGGCAAGAACGTCGCTGATGGCGGGCTGTATGTCGGTGGTGATTGCCGTTGTGATTGGTGTGCCATTAGGGCTGGTGGCCGGTTATTTCCAGAAAATGTGGGATGGTGTGATCTCTCGCTTTATCGAAGCGCTGCTGGCGTGCCCATTCCTGATCATGGCGATCGCGCTGGGGGCGTTTTTAGGCCCGAGCCTGACCAATGCAATGATCGCCATTGGTCTCTCTGCCATGCCGATCTTCGCTCGTCTGACGCGCGGCCAGGTGATCGCTATTCGTCATGAAGAGTACATCGATGGTGCGCGAGCGATTGGCTTGCCGGATCGCTGGATCATTCTGAAATACGTGCTGCCTAACGTGATGTCACCGATTCTGGTGCAGGCCACGCTTGCTATCGCGTCGGCAATTATTGCCGAAGCCAGCCTCTCATTCCTGGGGCTTGGCCAGCAGCCGCCGAATCCGTCCTGGGGCTCTATGCTCAACACCGCGAAAGGGTTTCTTGAGCAAGCGCCGTGGATGTCTGTTTTCCCCGGTATCGCCATCTTCCTGGCGGTACAAGGCTTTAATTTACTTGGCGACGGGCTGCGCGATGCGCTCGATCCGCGCCACGACTAAGGAGTCATGATGACCAAAGCGCTTGATTTTACCTCCGGTTACGATTCTCGACGCCCGCCGATGATGGGCCATAACGCGGTTGCTACCTCTCAGCCGCTGGCGGCGCAGGCGGGTATGCGGATGCTGCAATTGGGTGGGAATGCCGTTGATGCGGCTATCGCCACGGCTATGGTGCTGACGGTGGTTGAACCGACTGGCAACGGCATAGGCAGTGACGCTTTTGCCATTGTCTGGGACGGGGAAAAACTTCACGGGCTTAACGCTTCTGGTCGCTCTCCGGCGAGCTGGCATGCGGATCTGTTTGCCGGTAAAACGGTCATGCCAGAGCTGGGGTGGGACGCAGTGACCGTACCAGGTGCAGTTTCAGGCTGGGTCGCACTGGCTGAACGGTTTGGCACATTACCACTTACGACGCTTGCGCAGCCAGCGATTGAGTATGCCCGCAACGGTTTCCCGGTCTCTCCGCTGATTGGCCATCTCTGGCAGCGTGGTTACAACAAGCTGAAAGATCAACCCGGGTTTAGCGCCTGTTTTGCTCCGGAAGGCCGTGCGCCGCGCGTGGGTGAAATCTTCCGTAACCCGGCTCAGGCCAACTCGCTGGAGCTGATCGCGAAAACCAACGGCGAAGCATTCTATCGGGGCGAGCTGGCACAAAAAATTGCTGCTTTCGCGAAAGAGCACGGAGCGCACCTGACGGCTGAGGATCTGGCAAATCATCGTGCGGAGTGGGTGGAGCTGTTGTCGCGCGACTTTGCGGGTGGTTCGGTTCAGGAGTTGCCTCCAAATGGTCAGGGGATTGCCACGCTGATTGCGCTCGGGATTCTGGAGCAGTGCGGCATTGAGAAGCATCATCCTGATTCTGTGCAAGCGCTACACCTTTCCATCGAAGCGATGAAGCTGGCGCTGGCCGATCTCGATCGCTATGTGGCGGATGAAGAGCATATGGAGTTTGCGGCGAAAGAATTGCTAAGTGATGCCTATCTGAAGTCACGGGCGGCGCTTATCGACCACGATAGCGCCTCTGATTTCACCTACGGATCTCCGACGCAAAGCGGCACTGTCTATCTTGCGGCTGCGGACGCGAGCGGTATGATGATCTCCTTTATTCAGTCGAACTATATGGGCTTTGGTTCAGGCGTGGTTGTCCCGGGGACGGGGATCAGCCTGCAAAACAGGGGTTGTGGCTTTGTGCTTGATCCAAAACACCCGAATGCTCTGGCAGGCAATAAACGCCCATTCCACACCATTATTCCAGGTTTTGCGATGGACGGTAACGGCAAGCCGCTGATGTCTTTCGGTGTGATGGGGGGGCCAATGCAGGCTCAGGGGCACATGCAGATGGCATTGCGTATTATGTTGCATGGGCAAAATCCGCAAGCGGCTATCGACGCCCCGCGCTGGCGCGTGGTGCAGGGCAGGGAAGTGATTGTTGAGTCTTCGTTTGATCGCAACACTATTGCGGCACTGCGCGAGCGCGGACATAAAATTGTAGTGGAAGATCCGTTGCAGGATTACAACTTCGGTGGTGCACAGGTGATTTACCGTCTGCCGGAAGGGCATTACGTCGCCGCGACGGAAAGCCGCAAAGACGGGCAGGCATTAGTGAGTTAATGCTTTACCCGGCCCTCACTTTTTGGGAGAGGGCCGGGTGAGGGGAAACATTTATTCAATGCTAAACGGATCTGCATCCTGCCACGCAGGAAACTTCTCCCGATACTCTTTCAGCGCCGTCAGCGATATCTCAGCGTCAATGCGTATTGCCTGATGTGGTTCTGCGGTGGCGATAATTTCGCCCTGCGGATTAATGACGCGGCTATCGCCACGGTAGTGATGCCCATTGCCGTCAGTTCCTACACGGTTACAACCCACCACATACGCCTGATTCTCAATAGCGCGTGCAACCAGCAGAGACTGCCAGTGGAGTGAACGCGGCGCAGGCCAGTTGGCGACATACAGCGCCAAATCGTAATCGTTGCGGTTGCGTGACCAGACCGGGAAGCGCAGGTCGTAGCAAACCAGCGGCAGAATGCGCCAGCCTCGCCACTCAAATACCACCCGCTCATTACCGGCTTCATAGTGATGATGCTCGTCGGCCATGCGGAACAGATGACGTTTATCGTAAAAATGCAACTGACCACCAGGCTCAACTAGCAAGAAACGGTTTACCGGCCCACGTTCGGTTTGCAGAGCGGCACTGCCAGCAATTAACGCATTAGTTTGCTGCGCTTTACTCTGCATCCAGGCGACAACCTCTGCCTGCGGCATCGACTGTTTTGCCGCTTCCATGGCAAACCCGGTAGTAAACATTTCAGGCAATACGATGACATCGCGCCCGGAGATACCTTCCAGCTGACGATCAAAGTGGCGCAGGTTAGCCGGGCCATCCATCCACACTAAAGGTTGTTGTAAAATCGTAATCTTCAAACCAGGCACAGTTAAGACTCCTCGCAGGACAGCTTTTTGACACTGTAGCACGATGGAAAAAGAAAATGTGGCAATAAAAAACCCCGCACGCGGCGGGGTTTGTAAGCGAGTGATGCATCAGGCTGCTTCAGGTTTACGGACCTTCTCCGGCAACTTTACCGGCTGTGTCGCCAGCTCGTCTGGTTCGAAATCATCCACATTAATGCTACGTAAACGGCTCTCTTCCGCTTTCACCAGGATAGCCGCTTCATCTTTATCGATGATACCGCCTGACAGGGCTTGTTTTGCCAGTGCATCCAGGCGTGTAAACGGCAGATTTTTGCCCAGTTGTTTACAGATTTTCTGGTGAATTGGGTCGGCAGCCATGACATCCAGCAGCGCCTCTTCCAGCAGACCTACCGGGTTATGCTCTGTTGGCGTCAGATACTGGCCTCGACCAATACGCGAGCGGGTTGCACTCGGGACTTGCAGGATCTTAGCCACTTTATGATCCAGTTTGTCAGACGGCGCCAGATGATGACGGCCGGTCGGGAAGATCACCACACGCAAAGCGCCAGCCACAAAGCGGTTCGGGAAGTTAGCCAGCAGGTCGTCAATAGCTTGTTCTGCCTTATGCATTGCATCCTGCACGCCCCAATGAACCAGCGGCAGATCGGCTTCCTGGCGGCCTTCATCGTCGTAACGTTTCAGGACCGCTGAGGCAAGGAAGACCTGACTTAATACATCGCCGAGACGGGCAGAGATACGCTCGCGACGCTTCAGGCTACCGCCAAGCACCGCCATTGAGACGTCAGACAGCAGCGCCAGGTTGGCGCTCAGACGGTTCAACTGTTGGTAGTAACGACGGGTTGCGTCGCCGGTTGGTGTTGCGCTGGTGCGGCCATTGGTCAGACCTAGCCAGAAACTACGCACTTTGTTGCTCCCGACATGCCCGATATGTTTGAACAGCAGTTTATCGAAGGCATCTACGTCGTTATTCTGCGCGGCAGCCATCTCTTCCAGCACATACGGATGGCAGCGAATCGCCCCCTGACCGAAGATCATCATGCTACGGGTCAGGATGTTTGCCCCTTCCACGGTGATAGCAATCGGTGAGCCTTGATAACCACGCGCCAGGAAGTTGCCCTCTCCGAGCATAATGCCTTTACCGCCCGCAATATCCATTGCGTCAATGATGGACTGCTGTGCACGGTGGGTACAGTGGTACTTCACAATCGCTGACAGCACAGCCGGTTTTTCACCCAGCATAATGCCGTAGGTGATAAGCGATGCGGCAGCATCCATCACGTAGGCGTTGCCTGCGATGCGTGCCAGTGGCTCTTCGATCCCTTCCATCTTACCGATCGAAATTTTGAACTGACGGCGGATATGAGCGTAAGCGCCAATCCCCATAGCGACAGATTTCAGGCCACCGGTGGAGTTTGACGGCAGCGTAATGCCACGGCCAACTGACAGACATTCCACCAGCATACGCCAGCCTTGACCGGCCATTTTCGGTCCACCGATGATGAAATCAATCGGCACAAAGATATCCTGGCCGCGTGTCGGACCGTTCTGGAACGGAACGTTCAGCGGGAAGTGGCGACGACCAATTTCAACGCCCGGTGTAGAGGTTGGGATCAGCGCACAGGTAATCCCTGGTTCTTCTTCACCACCCAACAGTTTTTCCGGATCCGAGAGTTTGAAGGCCAAACCCAGTACGGTCGCGATCGGGGCCAGCGTAATGTAGCGTTTGTTCCAGGTCAGGCGCATTCCCAATACCTGTTCGCCCTGCCAGTCGCCCATACAAACGACACCCGTATCCGGGATTGCCCCCGCATCTGAACCGGCTTCCGGGCTGGTCAGTGCGAAGCAAGGGATCTCCAGACCACGAGCCAGACGTGGCAGATAGTGATCTTTTTGCTCTTTAGTACCGTAATGTTGCAGCAGTTCGCCCGGACCTAAAGAGTTCGGCACGCCGACGGTGATCGCCAGGATCCCGGAGACACCTGCCAGTTTTTGCAGGACGCGAGCCTGAGCGTAAGCGGAAAACTCCAGTCCGCCGTACTCTTTTTTAATGATCATCGCAAAGAAGCGATGCTCTTTTAAGAATGCCCACAGCTCTGGCGGCAGATCGGCCATTTCATGGGTGATCTGGAAGTCGTTTGCCATGCGGCACGCTTCTTCTACCGGACCATCGATGAATGTCTGTTCTTCTGCTGTCAGGCGCGGCTGCGGATAGTTGTGCAGTTTTTTCCAGTCTGGATTCCCCTGGAAAAGATCGCCTTCCCACCAGGTCGTGCCTGCATCAATCGCTTCTTTCTCCGTACGCGACATCGGAGGCATCACTTTACGGAAGCCCTTGAATACCGGTGCAGAAATCATCGATTTACGCATTGGCGCGAAGTTGAACGGCAAAAGAATGATTGCCAGCGGGACTAACAGCCAGATATTCCAGAGGCCAGCGACACCCAGCGCCGCTGTCCAGGCCAGCAAAATCAGACTGCTCAGGAATAAACCTATGCGGTGATAAAACAACACACCGAGCAGAACAACGGTTGCGATAATGCTCAAAATCATCATAAAGAAAAGCTCCCTGTCTTGTAGGAGGTCTGACCACTTGTGATGATATGGTTGTAGTGGATGTTATTTCTTTTAGCAATGCGTTCACAAAATAATTACAACCTGGTTCACATTGTTCAGATTTTTGCAGGCACGAAAAATCAAAACAGCAACAGATTCGGCAGGCTTTAACTTCTCGCCTTTGCCCCTATCCGGTACACTGCATAGTGTTATTTTCATTAATGCTGAAGGATTATCCTCATGTACCAGGATCTTATTCGTAACGAACTGAACGAAGCGGCGGAAACGCTGGCCAACTTTCTGAAAGATGATGCCAATATTCACGCTATTCAGCGCGCGGCGGTCCTGCTGGCAGACAGCTTCAAAGCCGGTGGTAAAGTGCTCTCCTGTGGTAATGGCGGTTCTCACTGTGACGCAATGCACTTCGCAGAAGAGCTGACCGGACGTTATCGCGAGAACCGCCCGGGCTACCCGGCGATTGCGATTTCTGATGTCAGCCACATCTCCTGCGTCAGCAACGATTTTGGTTACGACTACGTCTTCTCCCGTTACGTTGAAGCGGTTGGTCGTGAAGGTGACGTTCTGCTGGGTATCTCGACTTCTGGCAACTCTGGCAACGTGATTAAAGCGATTGCCGCTGCGCGTGAAAAAGGGATGAAAGTCATCACCCTGACCGGTAAAGATGGCGGTAAGATGGCCGGTACTGCGGATATCGAAATCCGTGTTCCGCATTTTGGCTACGCTGACCGCATTCAGGAAATTCACATCAAAGTGATCCATATCCTGATCCAGCTGATCGAAAAAGAGATGGTTAAGTAAGACTTCGCTGGGGGCATATTCCCAAGGGATTTCGAGTTGCACTGCGGTGTGGGAGCTTGCATCAGAGCGAAAACGGCCAACAAAAGTGCAACCTGAAAGACGACGGGAGTTGCCCTCGCTGTTGTGGAGGTGATGTATGTGCGAATTGCTCGGGATGAGCGCCAATGTGCCAACCGATATCTGCTTTAGTTTCACCGGGCTGGTGCAGCGCGGTGGGGGAACCGGGCCACATAAAGATGGCTGGGGAATAACCTTTTACGAGGGCAAAGGATGTCGCACGTTCAAAGATCCTCAGCCTAGCTTCAATTCACCCATCGCCAAACTGGTACAGGATTACCCGATAAAGTCCTGTTCTGTTGTTGCGCACATCCGGCAGGCGAATCGCGGAGAGGTGGCGCTGGAAAACACGCACCCGTTTACCCGCGAACTGTGGGGCCGTAACTGGACTTACGCCCATAACGGGCAACTCACAGGGTATAAGTCACTGGAGACGGGGAATTTCCGCCCGGTTGGTGAAACCGACAGTGAGAAAGCCTTTTGCTGGTTGCTGCATAAGCTGACAGAGCGTTACCCGCGCACGCCCGGCAATATGGCGGCGGTGTTTAAATACATCGCGTCTTTGGCGCTGGAGCTTCGCGAAAAGGGTGTATTCAACATGCTATTGTCGGATGGACGCTATGTGATGGCGTTTTGCTCGACGAATCTTTTCTGGATCACACGGCGTGCGCCGTTTGGGGTGGCGAAATTACTCGATCAGGATGTGGAAATTGATTTTCAGACAGAGACCACACCTAATGATGTGGTCACTCTGATTGCGACGCAGCCGCTGACGGGCAACGAAACCTGGCAGAAGATTATGCCAGGCGAGTGGGCGCTATTTTGTCTCGGGGACCGAATAGTTTGATGCCAGTTGTGGGTGGACAACTTCGTGGCTCAGCGGTTTGCTAACGATGTAACGTCCATCCGCAATTGAGACCACCGGCGGTTTGCGCGTTTGCTCGAAGTAGTCATAACCCGGTTTTAACTGTTTCCAGAAATCCGCGTAGACGGAGTATTTATGACGCTGCATATTGGCATCGGTCATGCGGAACGGGTAGATACTGACCTGAACACTGGACTGGCCAAAGACTAATGCCCCGGTCACAAACTGGAAGATCTCATCAATACCGGTGTCTGTCATTGCGTAACAACCGATAGACACACAAGCCCCGTGGATCATCAGATATTTACCTTCATACCCATGAGCACGGTCATAGGCATTAGGGAAGCCGATGTTAATCGCTTTATAGAAACGGCTATCGGGTTTGAGCTGATTACGCTGAACGTTGTAAAACCCTTCCGGGCTTTTGAAATCGCCCTGGCGCTGTTTAGGCCCCAGTCCACCGGAATAGTTACAAATTTTGTAGCTATCAAGCAGTTGATATGTCTCGCCCATTTTCACAAATAGATCGAGAGTGCGCTCTTCCTTGAAGATTTGAATATAAACCGGTGATCCCATTAACTGCTGCTTATATTCTTTGCTGACCGGCGTTGTTGCACTATTGCTGCTAAGCAGCCCGGCAAACGATACGCACGGAATCAGAAGCATCGCAATGAACAATGCGATTTTACGCATACTACTAGTTCCTTGATAAAGCTAAAACCAACTTGCCAGGACGGCAAAAGAGACCCGAAATCAGAATTATCTGGATTAGGAGCGCTCACATTAGCACCGCCATAGATTTTCGCAAGCGCCAACCTTTGAGTTTACAAATTAGTTTTACGTTATAACCCATCAAGAAGACGCTGGCTCCAGGAACTTTGCGTAATAGCTCGCATTTTGGCGTCTGCTGGAGCGTATTCCCTGCCCCCGAAAGGGCGAAAATGTTACACTTTGCGCATCTTGGTTTGTTGTTCATGGATACTTGTTAACCCCATGTTTAGAATAAAAAAAGGACTTAACCTGCCGATCTCAGGCGTGCCGGAACAGCACATTTCGGCAGGCTGTAATATTCGTCATGTTGCGATACTGGGCGACGATTATGTGGGAATGCGGCCCTCCATGATGGTGCAGGAAGGGGATCGCGTCGTTAAAGGACAGGCGCTGTTTGAGGATAAAAAAAATCCCGGAGTGATGTTCACTGCGCCTGCCTGCGGCACAATCGTGGCGATTAACCGTGGTGAACGTCGTGTATTGCGGTCAGTTGTTATCCGTATTGAAGGCAACGAGCAGCGTGAGTTTGCCCGCTTTGACTCCGCAGATCTCGCAACACTTCCTCGGGACGTGGTGCAATCTCAGTTGCTGGTGTCCGGGTTGTGGACGGCATTACGAACGCGGCCCTTTAGCCAATCCCCGGTTCCCGGTTCTGTACCTGCAGCCATTTTTGTCACCGCCATTGATACCAACCCACTCAGTGCCGATCCGCAGCCGATAATCCTGAAGCAACGCCAGGCTTTTGACGCCGGGCTGACTCTGTTAACTCGTCTGACGGAAGGGAAAGTGCATGTCTGTCAGGCCAGCGGCGGCAAACTGGGCGGTCATCCACAAGGTCAGGTGACGTTCAATCAGTTTGCCGGCCCTCATCCGGCAGGGCTTGTCGGGACTCACATCCATTTTCTTGAACCGGTTAGCCTGACAAAACAGGTATGGCATCTTAATTACCAGGATGTGATTGCTATTGGCCATCTCTTTACGACAGGCGAGTTGCGCCCGGACCGCGTGATCGCCATTGGCGGCCCTCAGGCAGTTCACCCGCGACTGGTTCGCACGATTATGGGGGCGGACATTAATGAATTGCTGGCAACGGAGACGAAAGAGGGCGAAAACCGCCTGATTTCCGGCTCGGTGCTCAGTGGCAGGCATGCTGCTGGCGCAGTGGCATTCCTTGGGCGTTTTCATCTGCAGGTCAGTGTGGTGCAGGAAGGGCGAGATAAAGAGTTGTTTGGCTGGGTGATGCCGGGAGCGGAGAAATTTTCTATCACCCGTACAACACTGGGTCATTTTCTGCGTCACAGGCTGTTTAATTTTTCCACCAGCACACACGGTGGCGAGCGTGCAATGGTTCCCATTGGGAATTACGAGCGCGTTATGCCGCTCGATATTTTGCCAACCCCACTGCTGCGCGATTTGCTGGCCGGAGATACGGAAAGTGCGCAGGCATTGGGTTGTCTGGAGCTGGATGAAGAAGACCTGGCGCTCTGCACCTATGTATGTCCAGGAAAATACGAATATGGACCCGTATTGCGCGAGGTGTTAACCCGCATTGAGCAGGAAGGATAACTGATGGGCTTAAAACACCTCTTTGAAAAACTGGAGCCGCATTTTACGCAGGGCGGCAAGCTGGAAAAGTATTACCCGCTGTTTGAAGCAACCGTGACCATTTTCTACACGCCGGGGCAAGTCACAAAAGGGGCGGCGCATGTACGCGACGCCATCGACCTCAAACGCATGATGATTCTGGTCTGGTTTGCGGTATTCCCGGCGATGTTCTGGGGAATGTATAACGTAGGGTTACAGACCATTCCGGCGTTACACCATCTTTATGATGCCCCACAGCTCGCGCAGGTGATTCAGTCAGACTGGCATTATCGTCTGGCGCAGTCGTTGGGTGTTAGCTTTGCCTCTGACGCCGGCTGGATCAGCCTGATGACGCTCGGCGCGGTCTTTTTTCTGCCGATTTATCTCACGGTCTTTATTGTCGGGGGCTTTTGGGAAGTCCTGTTTGCCATTGTGCGCAAACACGAGATCAACGAAGGCTTCTTTGTCACCTCCATTCTTTTCGCCCTGATAGTGCCCCCGACACTACCATTGTGGCAGGCAGCGCTTGGGATCAGCTTTGGTGTGGTCATTGCCAAAGAGATATTCGGCGGGACCGGGCGTAACTTTCTTAACCCAGCTCTGGCTGGGCGTGCGTTTCTGTTCTTTGCTTATCCTGCGCAGATCTCCGGCGACCTGGTCTGGACGGCGGCAGACGGATTTTCAGGCGCGACGCCCCTCTCTCAGTGGGCTGCACACGGCGGTGAAACGCTGGTCAATAATGCGACAGGCCAGCCCGTCACCTGGTTTGATGCCTTTATAGGCAATATTCCTGGCTCTATCGGGGAAGTGTCCACGCTGATGATCCTGATTGGCGGAGCCATCATCTTGTTCGGACGCGTCGCTTCCTGGCGAATCGTTGCTGGCGTTATGCTCGGTATGGCGTTAACCGCGTCACTCTTTAATCTAATAGGCTCCAGCACTAACCCAATGTTCTCTATGCCGTGGTACTGGCATCTGGTTCTGGGCGGTTTTGCTTTTGGGATGATGTTTATGGCGACCGACCCCGTCTCGGCTTCATTTACCGACAAAGGGAAATGGTGCTACGGCGTGCTCATCGGCGTGATGTGTGTATTGATTCGTGTGGTCAACCCGGCTTATCCGGAAGGGATGATGTTGGCCATTTTGTTTGCCAACCTGTTTGCGCCGCTGTTCGATTATCTGGTAGTGCGCGCCAACATCAAGCGGAGGAAGGCGCGTGGCTGACATCAAAAATAACGATAGCATCGGCAAAACATTGCTGGTGGTACTGGTGCTTTGCCTGGTCTGTTCTGTCGTCGTTGCCGGCTCTGCCGTAGGGTTAAAACCTTTACAGCAAGAGCAACGCGCCCTGGATAAGCAACGCAATATTCTGGCGGTTGCCGGGCTTATGCGGGAGGGGATGAACGCTGATGACGTATCTAAAATCTTTGCTGAACGTATCTCGGCCCGCCTGGTGGATTTAAAAACGGGCATCTTGCTGGATAAAGATCCGGCGAAATTTAACCCGTCACAGGCATTAAAAGATCCGCAGATGAGTCAGGCGCTTGAAGCCGCACAAGATCCGGCAGGTATCAAACGGCGCGCTAACATTGCCGAAATATACCTGGTTCGCGATGAGCAAAAACGTGTTCAGGAGATGGTGCTTCCGGTCTATGGCAACGGATTATGGTCGGTAATGTACGCCTTTGTTGCGCTCGACACGGATGGCCGTACCGTAAAAGGCATTACGTATTACGACCACGGGGAAACTCCAGGTCTGGGGGGCGAGATTGAGAACCCAGGCTGGCGGGCACAGTTTGTCGGCAAGAAAGTCCTCGACGATAACGGGCAGCCTGCGTTGAAAGTGGTTAAAGGCGCCGCGCGTCCTGGCGATCAGTACGCGGTTGACGGGCTTTCCGGTGCAACTCTTACGTCAAACGGCGTGCAGCACAGTTTTGATTTCTGGATGGGGGAGCTGGGTTTTGGTCCCTTCCTGAAAAATGTACGTGAAGGAGCGTTGAACCATGGCTGATGTGGGCGAAATGAAAGAAGTTAAAAAGGTGCTGATTGGCCCATTATTTGCCAATAATCCGATAACCCTGCAGGTGCTTGGCGTCTGTTCTGCGCTGGCGGTGACGACCAAACTGGAAACGGCGTTGGTCATGACGGTGGCAGTAACACTGGTCACGGCGTTTTCCAGCATGTTTATCTCCATGATCCGCCATCACATTCCGAACAGTGTGAGGATCATTGTGCAGATGGCGATCATCGCCTCGCTGGTGATCGTGGTCGATCAGCTATTGCGTGCTTTTGCCTATGAGACTTCAAAGCAGCTGTCGGTATTTGTTGGTTTGATCATTACCAACTGTATTGTCATGGGGCGGGCTGAAGCTTATGCCATGAAAATGCCGCCGCTTGCGAGCTTTATGGATGGTATCGGCAATGGCCTGGGGTACGGTGTGATTTTGCTGACAGTGGGGTTCCTGCGCGAGCTAATCGGCAGCGGCAAGCTGTTTGGTATCACCGTATTAGATACCGTACAAAATGGTGGCTGGTATCTGCCTAACGGGTTGTTCCTTCTGGCCCCGAGCGCATTTTTCATTATCGGTTTGCTGATTTGGGCAATTCGCACGCTGAAGCCTGAACAGCAGGAAAAGGAGTAACCGACAATGGCTCATTACCTGAGTTTATTTGTGCGCGCCGTATTTGTAGAAAACATGGCGCTCGCGTTCTTCCTTGGCATGTGTACATTTCTTGCCGTATCTAAAAAAGTGTCGACAGCCTTTGGTCTTGGCGTCGCTGTGACCGTTGTTCTCGGGTTATCTGTACCGATTAACAACCTGGTGTACAACGTTGTGCTGCGTGACGGTGCGTTGGTTGAAGGGGTCGATCTCAGCTTTCTTAACTTCATCACCTTCATCGGTGTGATTGCGGCGCTGGTTCAGATCCTTGAGATGATCCTCGACAGGTATTTCCCGTCACTTTATAACGCGCTGGGGATTTTCCTACCCTTGATTGCCGTGAACTGCGCCATCTTCGGCGGTGTATCATTCATGGTTCAGCGTGACTACAACTTTAGTGAATCCGTTGTGTATGGTTTTGGTTCTGGTATCGGCTGGATGCTGGCGATCGTAACCATGGCGGGGATCCGCGAAAAAATGAAATATGCCAATGTGCCGGCAGGCTTACGCGGCTTAGGGATCACCTTTATCACCACCGGATTAATGGCACTGGGTTTTATGTCCTTCTCCGGTGTGCAGCTATAAGGGCAAATAGATGGAAATTATTCTTGGCGTGGTGATGTTCACGCTCATTGTTCTGGTGCTTTCGGGGCTCATTCTGGCGGCGCGTTCAAAGCTGGTGAATTCCGGAGATGTCATTATCGATATCAATAATGACCCGCAAAACCAGATCCGCACTCCGGCGGGTGATAAGCTACTGAATACCCTCTCAGGTAACGGGATTTTTGTCTCTTCGGCGTGCGGTGGTGGTGGCTCCTGCGGCCAGTGCCGCGTGACGGTAAAAGAGGGGGGCGGGGAAATCCTGCCGACTGAGTTGGCGCATATTACCCGACGTGAGGCAAAAGAGGGCTGTCGTCTGGCGTGTCAGGTTGCCGTCCGCCAGAACATGAAAATTGCGTTGCCGGAAGAGATCTTTGGCGTCAAAAAGTGGGAGTGCGAGGTTATCTCCAATGATAACAAAGCCACGTTTATCAAAGAGCTGAAGCTACGCGTGCCGGAAGGGGAAGATGTTCCATTCCGTGCCGGTGGCTACATCCAGATAGAGTGTCCGGCACATACCGTCGCGTATGCAGATTTCGACGTGCCGGACGAGTATCGTGCCGACTGGGACAAATTTAATCTCTTCCGTTTTGTTTCTGAGGTCAAAGAGCCGACGTTGCGCGCTTACTCTATGGCGAACTACCCGGATGAGAAGGGCATAATAATGCTTAACGTCCGTATCGCAACGCCGCCCCCGAATGTGCCAGATGCCCCGCCGGGCGTGATGTCATCTTATATCTGGTCACTGAAAGCAGGCGACAAAGTCACTATCTCCGGGCCGTTTGGTGAGTTCTTTGCTAAAGAGACTGACGCGGAAATGGTCTTTATTGGGGGGGGTGCGGGCATGGCTCCGATGCGCTCGCACATCTTTGACCAGCTTAAACGGCTTGGCAGCAAGCGTAAGATCAGCTTCTGGTACGGCGCACGCTCGCTGCGCGAGATGTTTTACGGCGAAGAATTTGAGCAACTGGCACGTGAAAATCCAAACTTTACCTTCCATGTGGCCCTGTCAGATCCGCAGCCGGAAGATAACTGGACGGGCTACACCGGCTTTATTCACAATGTTCTGTATGAACACTATCTGAAGCAGCATCCTGCACCTGAAGATTGTGAGTTCTATATGTGTGGTCCGCCAATGATGAATGCGGCAGTCATCAGGATGCTCGGTGAACTCGGTGTGGAAGATGAAAACATTATGCTGGATGATTTTGGAGGCTGATGATGTTGACGTTTCTGGCGACCTTCTCAATATTCGTGCTGGTGGTGTTCGGTATGTCTTTAGGCTGGCTCATCAAGCGAAAGAGTATTCAGGGTAGCTGTGGCGGTATCTCTTCACTGGGGATAGACAAAGTCTGCGATTGTCCGGAACCGTGTGATGCTCGTAAAAAACGGATGGCGCGCGAAGCACGACGGATCCTGTAAATCGGCTCTGCTATGGGTCTACGATCCTGTAGGCCCGATAAATAACATCCAGCCCGGCAATTTCTGCGCTCACTTCTCAACTCTGACTTTTTTACTGTATACTTATCCAGTGATGAGTGAGGGTTTACTATGCGCAAAATAATCCATGTGGATATGGACTGCTTTTTTGCAGCAGTGGAGATGCGTGATAATCCCGCGTTGCGGGATATCCCTATTGCCATTGGCGGCAGCCGTGTGCAGCGTGGTGTCATCAGTACTGCCAACTATCCGGCTCGCAAATTTGGCGTGCGCAGTGCCATGCCAACGGCAATGGCGCTAAAACTCTGCCCTCATCTCACGCTTTTGCCTGGTCGTTTTGACGCTTACAAAGAGGCTTCTCAACATATCCGGGAGATCTTTTCTCGCTACACGTCCCTGATAGAACCGCTGTCGCTGGATGAAGCCTATCTTGATGTGACCGATAGCGTGCACTGCCACGGGTCCGCGACGCTGATGGCTCAAGAAATTCGGCAGACTATTTGTAATGAACTAAATCTGACGGCCTCTGCGGGCGTCGCGCCGGTTAAATTCCTTGCCAAAATTGCCTCAGATTTGAATAAACCAGATGGGCAGTATGTGATTACACCGGAAGAGGTTCCTGCGTTTTTGAAAACGCTGCCGCTGGGGAAAATACCCGGTGTCGGTAAAGTCTCTGCCGCAAAGCTGGAAAGCATGGGGCTGCGTACCTGCGAAGATGTTCAACGCAGTGACCTGGCAATGTTGCTCAAACGCTTCGGCAAGTTTGGTCGCGTGCTTTGGGAGCGCAGCCAGGGGATTGATGAGCGCAGTGTAAATAATGAACGTCTGCGCAAATCGGTGGGTGTCGAGCGGACACTGATTGAAGATATTCATGACTGGGTCGACTGCGAAATCATTATTACTGAACAACTCTACCCCGAACTGGAACGGCGCTTAGCCAAAGTAAAACCGGACCTGCTGATCGCCCGTCAGGGCATCAAACTGAAGTTTAACGATTTCCAGCAGACCACGCAGGAGCATGTCTGGTCGCGCCTGAATAAAGACGATCTCATCGCCACGGCAAAAAAAGCCTGGGAAGAGCGCAGGGGTGGACGAGGCGTTCGACTGGTAGGATTGCACGTTACGCTGCTGGATCCGCAACTTGAGCGGCAACTCGTTCTTGGGTTATAAAAAAGCCCGGTAGCATTATGCTTACCGGGCGGTATTTTCACCCTCTCTTTGTGGGAAAGGGCTGGTTGACGGAATTACTTAGCTGGAATGGCTTTCAGCAGCTCAGTCAGCAGCGTCCAGTAATGGCCAACGCTTTCGATATGAACTTGTTCATCCGGGGAGTGTGGTCCGGTAATGGTTGGCCCAATAGAGACCATGTCCATATCAGGATATGGTTTTTTGAACAGACCACATTCCAGACCCGCATGGATTACCTGGATGTTAGGCGTGCTGTTAAACAGACGCTGATAAGTTTCACGCACCAGCGCCATCACAGGAGAACTTGCATCCGGCTGCCAGCCTGGGTAGCTGCCTTTTGCGGAGGTTTTCGCACCGGACAGTTTGCCCAGTGATTCCAGCATGCTCACAACATACTCTTTACCGCTGTCGATCAGTGAACGGATCAGGCAGATGATTTCAGCACTGTCGTCGCTCATGGTCACTACGCCCACATTCAGGGAGGTTTCCACCACGCCTTTTGCGACGTCAGAGTTACGGATCACACCGTTTGGTGTCGCGTTCAGCAACTGCACAAAGCTGTCGCGAGACAGTGTGGTCAGCGCGGCTTTATCTGTCGACACTGATTCCAGAACCACGGTCAGGTTCTTCTCTTTAACAGCCAGTTCGTTTTTCAGGATATCCAGATAAACGCCGGAGAGGGTTTTTAACTCGTCCGCTTTTGCTGCCGGAACGGCGACGGTGGCGAATGCTTCGCGTGGGATAGCGTTACGCAGTGTACCGCCGTTGAAATCAACCAGACGCAGATCCAACTCAGTGGCATGGCCTGCCAGGAAGCGTGCCAGCAGTTTATTGGCATTGCCCAGGCCTAAGTGGATGTCACCACCAGAGTGACCGCCTTTCAGCCCTTTCAGCGTCAGCTTGAAAGTCTGGAAGCCCGCAGGAATGGCTTCACGAGAAAGCGGCAGGGTAGAGATAAAATCAATACCGCCTGCGCAACCCATGTAGATCTCACCTTCTTCTTCAGAGTCGGTGTTGATCAGAATATCTGCCTGCAACCAGTTTGCCTGCAGACCAAATGCACCATCCATACCAGCTTCTTCGGTCATGGTCAGCAGCACTTCCAGTGGGCCATGCTCAACGCTGTCATCAGCCAGCACGGCCAGGGCGGATGCCATACCGATACCGTTATCTGCACCCAGTGTGGTTCCGCGAGCTTTCACCCACTCGCCATCGATATACGGCTGAATAGGGTCTTTGGTGAAGTCATGAACGGTATCGTTATTTTTCTGTGGAACCATATCCAGGTGCGCTTGCAGTACAACCGGTTTACGGTTTTCCATACCTGCAGTCGCAGCCTTGCGAATCAGAATGTTGCCAACCTGGTCACGCTCAGTGTGCAGGCCTTTTTCCTTTGCCCAGCCAATAATATGTTCGGCAAGTTGTTCTTCGTGGTAGGACGGGTGAGGAATAGAACAGATTTTGGCAAAAATATCCCACAGTGGTTGTGGCGATAATTGAGACAGTTCAGACACGATAAGTCTCCTTGTCGATGCGCTGCAAAGATTCATGCAGGTCACAGGGTTAGCAGGTTAATAGTTACCACAAGACAGGCTTGCGAGATGCAACTGAGAATACCACTTTCTCTGGTTGCTGGTAGCATAAAGCATGTAAAAACTCAGCCCTGAGCCGCTAAACACTGGTTTTTAGTGCGTCAGATCTCTATAATCTCGCGCAACCTATTTCCCCCTTGAACACTTTTTAAGCCGTATACAAACAGGCTGGGACACTTCACATGAGCGAAAAATACGTCGTCACCTGGGACATGTTGCAGATTCATGCACGCAAACTGGCTGCGCGCCTGATGCCTTCCGAGCAGTGGAAAGGCATTATTGCCGTTAGCCGTGGTGGCCTGGTCCCCGGAGCGCTGCTGGCACGTGAGTTGGGTATTCGTCATGTCGATACCGTATGTATCTCCAGCTATGACCACGATAACCAACGTGAGCTGACCGTGCTGAAACGCGCTGAAGGCGACGGTGAAGGCTTCATCGTTATTGACGATCTGGTTGATACTGGTGGTACTGCCGTTGCGATTCGCGAAATGTATCCGAAAGCGCACTTCGTCACTATCTTCGCTAAACCGGCTGGCCGTCCGCTGGTGGATGATTATGTGATTGATATCCCACAGGATACCTGGATTGAACAGCCGTGGGATATGGGGGTTGTTTTCGTCCCGCCAATTTCTGCTCGCTAATTCCGCAGAGAAATTATTTTTAACGCCCAGTTCAACTGGGCGTTGTTTTTTTTAGCCTGTGCCGCGTTACAATAGCCTCTATATGTCGTATCCATGGAGGCAGCGAAATGACTCAGGCGAACCTTTCTGAGACCCTGTTCAAACCCCGTTTCAAGCACCCCGAAACGTCGACGCTGGTGCGTCGCTTTAATCATGGCTCGTTGCCCGATGTGCAGTCTGCGCTGGATGGTAAAAATGTGCCGCACTGGTATCGAATGATCAACCGCCTGATGTGGATCTGGCGCGGTATTGATCCTCGTGAAATCCTGGATGTACAGGCGCGCATCGTCATGAGCGAGGCCGATCGTACTGACAGTGAACTTTACGACACCGTGGTCGGTTATCGTGGTGGCAACTGGATTTATGAGTGGGCCAAACAGGCGATGCTCTGGCAGCAGAAAGCCAGCCAGGAAGAAAACGCCGTGTTGAGTGGCCAACACTGGCTGCATGCCTCTAACCTCTACAGTATTGCGGCTTATCCTCATCTTAAAGGCGACGAGCTGGCTGAACAGGCGCAGGCTCTGGCGAATCGTGCCTATGAAGAAGCGGCTCAACGCTTACCTGGTCGCATGCGTGAACTTGAGTTTACTATTCCAGGCGGCTCGTCCGTGACCGGGTTTCTGCACATGCCTGAGGGTGAAGGTCCGTTCCCTACGGTCCTGATGTGCGGCGGTCTGGACTCTCTACAAATCGACTATTACAGCCTTTATGAGCGCTATTTCGCACCAAAAGGGATCGCGATGCTGACGCTTGATATGCCATCCATTGGTTTCTCTTCTAAATGGAAGCTGACGCAGGATTCCAGCTTACTGCACCAGCATGCGCTGAAAGCACTGGAAAATATTCCGTGGGTCGACCATACGCGGGTGGCGGCCTTTGGCTTCCGTTTTGGCGCGAATGTTGCGGTGCGTCTGGCGTATCTGGAGTCGTCACGCCTGAAAGCCGTCGCCTGTCTTGGCCCCGTCGTTCATGCTCTGTTAAGCGAACCGGCTCGGCAGGCCAGTGTGCCGGAGATGTATCTGGATGTCCTGGCGAGTCGTCTTGGCATGCATGATGCATCAGATGAAGCGTTGCGCGTGGAACTCAATCGCTACTCTTTAAAAACGCAAGGTCTGCTGGGACGTCGTTGTCCTACGCCGATGCTGTCCGGTTTCTGGAAAAATGATCCTTTCAGTCCGGAGGAGGAGTCGCGCTTAATCACATCGTCATCTTCTGATGGCAAGCTGCTGGAGATACCGTTCAGTCCCGTATATCAGAATTTTGACAAAGCGTTAAAAGAGATTACGCGTTGGATCTATCAGAGATTGTGTTAATAGATTGCTAAATTTTGATGGTTTGGTAAAACAGTGGCTTCACAAAAGGAGATCGCAATGACGTTACCGAGTGGACACCCGAAAAGTAGACTGATTAAGAAGTTCATGGCTCTTGGCCCGTATATTCGAGAAGAGCAGTGTGAAGAGAATCGCTTTTTTTTCGACTGCCTGGCTGTATGCGTCAACGTGAAGCCTGCACCCGAAAAACGTGAGTTCTGGGGATGGTGGATGGAGATGGAAGCACAGGAAAAACGCTTCACCTACAGCTACCAGTTTGGGTTGTTCAATAAAGATGGCTACTGGCAATCGGCCACCATCAAAGACCAGGAAGTGATCGACCGTCTGGAACATACGTTGCGAGAGTTTCATGAAAAAGCGCAGGCATTACTGGTAAGCCTGGAACTGAAACTGGAGCCTGCGGACAACTTTTCCAGCGAGTCGGTAAAACTGACGGCCTGATCGTCATCTTTTCTCCTTCTTCTTCCTTCGGGAGAGCACCGGAGTGAAGGTATAAGACCTCTCTCATTTCTCCGGTAAAAAAAAAGCCTGGCATGAATCGCCAGGCTTTTTTATTTGGACAACATTAGAACTGGTAAGTCATACCCAGTGCAACGATGTCATCGTTGCTCAGACCCAGTTTGTTGTCGTCATCCAGTTGGTTGATTTTATAATCAACAAACGCAGACATATTTTTGTTGAAATAATAGGTCGCGCCAACATCGATATATTTCACGAGATCCTGATCGCCGATACCTTCGATATCTTTGCCTTTAGACTGGACATAGCCCAGGGATGGACGCAGACCGAAGTCGAACTGGTATTGTGCAACCACTTCGAAGTTCTGTGCTTTATTCGCAAAGCCACCTGAAATAGGGGTCATGTTGCGGGTTTCAGAATACATTGTTGCCAGGTAAATATTGTTTGCGTCGTATTTCAGACCAGTTGCCCAGGCTTCTGCTTTGTCACCCTGACCACGAGTCAGCAGGTTCTGATCATTGGTACGGTCAGAGTTGGTGTACGCGCCGCTGATCGCGAAATCGCTGCCGCCGAAATCATAGGTCAGAGATGTACCAAAACCGTCACCGTTCTGTTTCTTCGCGTCACGGTTCTCGTTTTTGCCCTGATATTGCAGGGTCATGTCCAGGCCATCAATCGCGCCGAAGAAGTCGGTATTACGGTAGGTTGCCAGGCCGCTTGAACGTTTGGTCATGAAGTTGTCGGTCTGACCAGAAGAGTCACCGCCGAATTCCGGGAACATATCCGTCCAGGCTTCAACATCATACAGTGCGCCTAGGTTACGACCGTAGTCGAAGGAGCCGAAGTTTTTCAGTTTCAGACCAGCAAATGCCAGACGGGTTTTCTGAGTAGAATCGCTTTCGGCTTTGTTGCCGGAAAATTCTGCTTCCCAGCGACCATAACCGGTCAGTTGATCGTTAATCTGCGTTTCGCCTTTAAAGCCGAAACGAACGTAAGTCTGGTCACCGTCTTTGGTGGCATCATCGCTGATGTAGTGCATTGCTTTTACTTTTCCGTACACGTCCAGTTTATTGCCGTCTTTATTATAAACTTCGGCCGCGTGAACAGATGCAGAAGCAACAACGCCCATTACCACTAATGCCAGAGTACTCTTTTTCATTTTCGATCCTGATTTTTTTAAACGCGCTAAAATTCGCTGAACGATAAGCTCATGCTTATGTCCCGTGAAAAAACAGGAAGGGTTTTAACGTTCTGGAATTAAAGTTTTATGACAATCTAAGAATTATTTTAAAAAACTGTGATTTATTATTTCAGTAATAAAACTGTCAAAATATGCCGCTACGCTTCCTGATCCCGCGCAATAAAGTGTTTCGCTTTGTGCTAAGGCAGTTGGCAACGAGGCTGACTCCTGCTAAAACGTCTGATTGACATCATTTTCCCTTATTGTTGAACGGCAGAGAATCATGAGTGACAGCCAGACGCTGGTGGTAAAACTCGGTACCAGTGTTTTAACAGGCGGATCGCGCCGCCTAAATCGCGCCCATATTGTTGAGCTTGTACGTCAGTGTGCTCAGTTGCATGCCGCAGGGCATCGCATTGTGATTGTAACGTCCGGAGCAATTGCCGCCGGTCGCGAGCACCTGGGATACCCCGAGCTCCCCGCCACCATCGCTTCCAAACAGCTGCTGGCGGCTGTTGGTCAAAGCCGACTCATTCAGTTGTGGGAACAGCTGTTTTCCATCTATGGCATCCACGTCGGGCAGATGCTGCTGACGCGCGCTGACATGGAAGACCGTGAACGCTTCCTGAATGCGCGCGATACGCTACGTGCGCTGCTGGACAACAATATTGTTCCCGTTATCAACGAAAACGACGCGGTCGCGACAGCGGAAATTAAAGTCGGTGATAACGACAATCTCTCAGCGCTGGCCGCGATTCTGGCGGGGGCTGACAAGTTGCTGCTTCTGACGGACCAGCAAGGGCTGTTTACCGCAGACCCACGTACGAATCCGCAAGCGGAGCTGATTAAAGATGTTCACGGCATTGATGATGCGTTGCGTGCCATTGCAGGCGACAGCGTGTCTGGCCTTGGTACGGGCGGTATGGGAACCAAACTGCAGGCGGCTGATGTGGCGTGCCGTGCGGGGATTGACACCGTCATTGCCGCAGGAAGCCGTCCTGGCGTAATTGGTGATGTGATGGAAGGAATCTCTGTGGGCACGCGGTTCCATGCGCAAGAGTCCCCACTTGAGAACCGTAAACGCTGGATCTTTGGCGCGCCACCGGCAGGCGAAATCACCGTGGATGAAGGGGCGACGGCCGCAATTCTGGAAAGAGGGAGTTCATTACTTCCAAAAGGAATTAAAAGCGTGACAGGCAACTTCTCCCGTGGTGAAGTGATTCGTATCTGTAATCTTGAAGGCCGCGATATTGCTCACGGTGTGAGCCGCTATAACAGCGATGCGCTACGCCGCATTGCAGGCCATCACTCGCAGCAAATCGACGCTATTCTGGGCTATGAATATGGCCCGGTTGCTGTTCATCGTGACGATATGATCATTCGCTAAGGAGCCAAAAATGCTGGAACAAATGGGTGCAGCGGCCAAAGCTGCCTCTTACAAGCTGGCGCTCCTTTCCAGCCGCGAGAAAAACCGTGTGCTGGAAAAAATCGCTGACTACCTGGAATCGCAGTCCACTGAGATTTTGCGTGCCAACGAGCAAGACTTAGCCGAGGCCCGTGCTAACGGTCTGAGTGAAGCTATGCTCGACCGTCTGGCGCTGACGCCTGCACGTCTTAAAGGCATTGCTGATGATGTTCGCCAGGTGTGCAACCTGGCCGATCCTGTTGGGCAGGTGATTGATGGCGGGCTGCTCGACAGCGGTTTACGTCTTGAGCGTCGTCGCGTTCCGCTGGGCGTTATTGGTGTGATTTATGAAGCCCGTCCGAATGTGACAGTCGATGTAGCCTCTTTGTGCCTGAAAACGGGTAACGCCGCCATCCTGCGTGGTGGTAAAGAGACATGGCGTACCAACGCCGCGACGGTGAACGTTATTCAGCAGGCGCTGGAAGAGTGTGGCTTACCGGCGGGTGCGGTTCAGGCAATTGAAAGCCCGGATCGTGCGTTGGTGAATGAAATGCTGCGCATGGATAAATACATCGACATGCTGATCCCGCGTGGCGGCGCAGGCTTACACAAATTATGCCGCGAGCAGTCAACCATTCCGGTGATCACCGGCGGTATCGGTGTATGTCACATCGTGGTGGACGATACCGCAGAGATTGCCCCCGCACTGAAGATTATCGTTAACGCCAAAACTCAGCGTCCCAGCACCTGTAATACGGTGGAAACGCTGCTGGTGCATCAGGACATTGCGAATACTTTCCTGCCTGCATTGAGTAAACAGATGGCGGAGAGTGGCGTGACGTTACATGCGGACGCTAATGCATTGCCACTGTTGAAAGACGGCCCGGCGTCTGTTGTTCCAGTAAAAGCCGAACAATACGATGATGAGTTCCTGTCACTGGATTTGAACGTGAAGCTGGTTGCAGACCTGGATGACGCCATTGCGCACATCCGTGAACATGGTACACACCATTCCGACGCCATTCTGACTCGAACGCTGCGCAATGCTGATCGTTTTGTGAACGAAGTGGATTCTTCTGCCGTATACGTGAACGCCTCGACGCGCTTCACCGATGGTGGGCAGTTTGGCCTGGGGGCAGAAGTTGCTGTCAGTACTCAGAAGCTGCATGCGCGCGGTCCGATGGGCCTCGAAGCGCTGACTACCTACAAGTGGATCGGCTTCGGCGATGATACGATTCGTGCGTAAATAAATCGAGGGTGATGCAAAAGTAGGCACTTGATTCATAAGCCTATTGACGCATCACCCCGTTAGATCTACTCTCTTGCCCCGTGGTTACACTCGTAACCGGCCTCTCAGGGCCGATATAGCTCAGTTGGTAGAGCAGCGCATTCGTAATGCGAAGGTCGTAGGTTCGACTCCTATTATCGGCACCAGTTAAATCAATCAGTTATGATGAAAATCACTCTTGCCTATTACACGAAAATTTTCCGTGTAACTGTATGTGTAAGTGGTTTTTATCAACGTATATCAACAAAAAAATAGCTATTGCAGCCATCTTGGCTTCACATCAATATTGGTTGTCAATCGAAAGATATAGCCTGATGAGTAGGTCACTACCTTCATCTCTTCTCTGAATAAATTGCATCGAACAATGTTCGCTGAACAATTCAGTTCGTTGTGTGCAGTAAAGCTTCACCGTAATGAAAAAGCGCCCACCAGGTAATGGCAGGCGCATTATGCAATAAGTAAGCAAGGGAGAAAGTTCAGGAATGTAAATCAGGAAGGTGGTACGCAATATTCAGCGTACTGAGTTGTCACGGTTTTGTCGCAACAAGCCAGTTGCCTGCCGCGCTCGCAAAATATCAACGGCCCGAAGATAAGGGGATTGTTCCTGCCAGCAAAATCCCTTCCTGTCGATACGAACCAGTTCGTATTTTTCCACCACAAAATTTACGGCATCAGCCAGCGTGATCCCGGCGTCGATATGTTCCTGTATAACTCGTTCCTCACTGAATGGTGTGTCGTTGAGGCTCAGACCATAGTGCTGTTCCAGCAGGCGTGTAAGCAGCATTTGCCAGACAGCCACAGGCGACAGGCATGGCGTTGCCGCCCGCCGGTTTTTTGCAGGTAAGGTTTTCATTTTTTCTCTCGTGTGAATTTAAGGGGTTAGCGTTGCACAGGGTAAATCACGATATAGACGTAACCGTGTGAACCCAGAGTGTCGGCTTCGCAGGTGAAACCGTTGTGATACAGCGTGACGCAGTGCGAATGACGAGGATTCAGTTCACCCGTAGTCAGCATTGATTCCATCTGGTTGATAAAAAGCGGGAATGCTTCATCCAGCGCCAGACATTCGATGTCACTGAACTGACCAGTGATGCTGGCCCGGTCAGCCAGATAGTGCAGACGCTTGCCATCCTGCACCAGACGTGCGCCAATGCAGGGCGCGATATCGCGTTTCAGTCCCCACCAGCATTCGGCAATGTCTTGATTTGTCAGTGATGTTGTCTTCCGCAATGTTGTGCTCCTCAAACGTGAATTAATTAAGCGTGACACAACGCAGGGCCACATACGGACCGTTACGGTCCTGCCGACGTTCCGCGAAGACGGCCAGTACCCCACTGATATCCTGTACCTCGCGACCAGCGTAGTGGCAGACACTGCCGGACCATTGATATTTCCCGGTGCAGAAGCGAAACAGGCGGGACTGCGGATGCTGGCGGTATATCGTCATCGCCTGACGTTTACTGATGATTTTCATGGTGTTTCTCCTTACAGCCAGCCATGTTCGGCAAACGATACAATATCCATCCCGCCGACAATCAGATGGTCCAGCAGCCGGACCTCCACCAGGGCCAGTGCCTGCATAAGGCGCTGCGTGATGGTTTTATCTGCCTGGCTGGCTGTGGGGGCACCGGAAGGATGGTTGTGAGCGACTATCACTGCCGCTGCATTGAAGTGCAGGGCACGTTTTACCACTTCACGGGGATGGACTTCGGTACTGCTGATGGAGCCGGTGAACAGGGTTTCATGGGCAATCAGCTGGTGCTGCTGATTCAGATACAGCACCATAAACACTTCGCGCTCCAGCGTGGCAAGTTGCAGGCGCAGCCAGTCCCTGACTGCCGCAGTGGACGTAAAGGGCACGCCCGGCTCCCGCAGGTGGTGCTCAAGTAACGATAACGCCCGCTTAACCGTTCGTTGAGTGGTTAACGGCAGGGTGTTGCATGTCGGGAAAGAAGATATGGGCATAGTGTTCTCTCTGGTCAATGGCAGGCGATAAACGTGACAGGGGTTACTGCGACGACAGTGACGCGTGTCGGCAAATCCCACAGGACATCAAGCCGGGACAGTTCAATGGTATTCATGGCGGAAGCCTCGGGGCGTGATGTGGCGAATGGCGGACGGACAGACTGTGTAATGCGTTAAGAATAAAGAAAAGCCCTGATGCGCATATGCAACAGGGCTGACGGGATAACCTGAGTAAAACGGCTGTCAGGGCTGGTCGAGGCAGTCCTGCCAGGTGACGTCTTTCAGTGCGTCATGGAGGCCACGGGCACTGAACGGTTTTGACTCACCCGACTGGAAGGTGGTGAAGGCGACGTTGTCTTGCGCACGGGTTTGCTTCAGGGCGTCGAATGCCAGTTGTGCCGGGATGGCCTCGCCGGGTAGCAGTGATTCATTCTCAAGCGCGTATTTCTCATTGTTTATCAGAAGATACACATCACTCATCCCCTCATCAGAGGTGGCACGGTAATCCTCTTTCGGGACCTGCCAGGCCACGACCATCTTTTTGTTGCTGCAACTGATTGTCAGCTTTTCCCCGGCCTGATTGTCACTGCTGAGCGCAAACTCCATACCGCCCGTATTGCCGTACCAGTCGCCCCACTGCTGTTCAGTCACCGTCGCGTGAGTAAAAGAGGAGACCAGCAGAGACAGTGCTGGTAAACATTGTTTGATTTTCATTCAGTTATCCTTTTCATGTCATTAGCGCTGATTCAGTTTTTCGTTATACGCCGCTATCTGTGCTTTTAACTGTGCCAGCGCGGACGCTGCAATATCGGCGTCAACACGGATAAAATCCTCCTGAATCACGCTGAACCTGACCGGCATTTTAAATGTGCTGGCACCCGGTCCCCGCAGAATGGCCGTGCCTGTCTGAGTGTTGTCACTGACCTGCTGCGCATTTTCAATCATCTGGCATGACACATTTTCATGAATCGAATCCCATACTTTTTGACCAATGGCCCTGCAGGCGGCTGAATGATATTGCGTGAGGTTAAGATGCGCCTTTTTCGCATTATCAAACTCGCTCTCTTTTTGCGGGTGGGTATTGTAGTAATCGCGCTTTTTCTGTAACTGCTCTTCCCGGCGCTTCTGTGCCTGTTGTTGGTTGAGCCGCTCAATTTCATCCGTATCCGGACGGGCGGTAATCACCCCGTCACTGAAGGTCATGCGCACCGGGTAGATGTTGCCGTTGCTCAGGTTTGCCACTGCCAGATAACGTCCTTCGGATAAGGTGCGGGTGACATTCACTGACAGACAGGACTCCCGCGAGTTGAGGTTTTCCAGCATATCGTTGACGGCCATACAGCCGGATGATTTTACCGTCGTCTCCGGTGAGGCCGCAAAGGCTGAGCCTGTCACCATAACCAGCAGAGGTAATAATGTAATCAGTTTCATTTTTTCTTTCCTGAAATCAGACGAACCACTTTGATGAAGACGTAAATGCCCACCACAATGCCCAGCGGTAAACCGATGAACGGCGTCAGTGCAACGCTTGCCGCCCCGACAGTGCCACCGCCGGTCAACAGGGCGGCGATGGTGGCAAGCGTCAGGGCGGTGATATTGTCGGACACCCCGGTTTTGTTCAGAATAATGACGAAGACAACAATGGCGATAATGGCAATGAATGGCATTGGCTCTCCCTGCGGATGAGTTGAGAAATCCCTGCGTTATTCCGGTTTGCTATCCGCCGGAACAAACGCAAGCAGTGACTGCTGAATAAAGCGAAAATGGGGCAAGGCCTGAATGAACACCGGGTCTTCCGCCAGACGACACAGGCTGTCATTACGCCGGAAAGACTCCTGCAGCGGCTGAACCAGATGAATTTCATCCAGCGTGAACACGGCAATATGCCCGCCATGCTCGGCGACCAGATACCAGGTCTGCAGGTGGATAAGTAACCGGCACGGGGCCAGTCGCTCACAACGCTGCCCGTCAGCAAGCAGGGTGACGCATCTGCGGTCAGTAATCGCCTGCACCAGCCGCCAGAAGGACAGCGGCTCTGACGGCGAAGACACCGGGTTAGCCGGTGGTATAACGCAGGGCGCTTCATCACACATCAGCAGGGCATTCACCAGTCGGCGGTCAAGACCGGGGAACAGCCCGGCCAGCCCGCTGCGATGAGCAAAGATAAGCACATCAGGCACCATCTGCATCTCACTGCCAGCGGTACGCAGGCGGCAGTAACCGGACTGATATTCCAGGTCCAGATACATCAGACGCTCACGAAAATCCCGCCGCAGCGTGCGCACCGAGACGCCAAATTCGACCGCCAGCTTGCGCACACTCAGTGTTTCTCCGGCCACCAGGCGGCTGATTATCAGTGACAGCCTGACAGCCAGCCGGTCATGGCGGCGTTCTGCCTGTGTCATGAAAGGTTCTCCGTGAAGGTTAACTGACTGAAAATGATGTGATTACTTTAAAGAGGGGGACGGTCAGGGTATGGACACAGCAGTAACTATTTTTCATTTCTGCAAATGTGAGGTGTGGCGGGGGTTACAGGCCATCCCCGATGGAGTGAAGCCCGACAGCACGTCGCAATGCGGACAGGTAGTGTCCGATATTAACAACGTGGCAACATGAAACGGCTACTGCAGTTGTGTCAGCAGTGTTTCCGCCATCACCCACAGTGCCCGGTTGAGCTTCACATCCCCGTCAATGCCACGTACGGCGCGGGTATGTGTCCGTCCGCCTTTGACATTACGGCCACTGAGCCCGCCTTTAATCAGGTTCTCCTGAATACGCTGAAAAGTCGTCCACAGGTCATTGCTCTCATCCTGCCAGCGGCGCGGGGAGAGTATCTGCGCTTCGGTTACCGGCTGGTGGTCTTCACCAAAGCGGTAGGTCAGTGCCGCTGTTGCCAGCGCCTGCTGTGCGGGAGGCGGCAACAGCAACGACTGCATCGCATCCTGCTTCTCCTCCACCCTGTCAAAAATCCCCAGCACTTCGTACGCCCCCTCAATCACCTGACTCACCACATCCCCCTTGTGTGGCACCCTGACCTCAGCAAATGATTCACCGCAGACAAGACCGTTCTGGCACACCGCCCTGAACAGGCCCGGCAGCATCTGGTACGAACTGGTGCCATCGTGTGAATTCAGCAAAATGATTTCCGGCACCTGCTTACCGGTTATCTGGCCCTCACGGCGCAGACGCAGCATGTGCTTAGTGTGTTCGCGGCGACCCGGGTCACGCACACGGGTCTGACAGGCAAAGAACGGCTGGAAGCCTTCCCGCTGCAGACTGTCGAGCAGGGAGATAGTGGGTATATACGTGTAGCGGTCACTGCGGGATGTGTGTTTGTCCTCGCTGAATACGCTGGGTACCACGCGAAACAACTCCTCGCGGGTTAACGGACGGTCACGACGGATAAGGTTTGCTGCGCCAAAGCGCGAAGCCAGACGGGTCATAAGCAGACTCCTCATAACGGGAAAAACAATAAAAGAAAGCCCCGTCGCGCAGGCGACAGGGCTCGGGAACGAACAAACAAGCGTTAAATGTTCAGAAGAAGAAATTCCACACGGCACGGGCAACAGACACCACGGTGGTGCGGACGGCCTGTATTACGGACCGCACCGGAGCCGGTATCAGTGGAAAAGCACTTACTGCGTCCAGTACCGCGCTGACCGTTTCACCAAAATCGTTACGCGCTTTCTCCTGGACTGCGGTCGTACGAAAGGGTGACTGCAGTTGCGCCACTACCGGACTGCTGGCTTCACGGGGCAGGCAGCGGATCATCCGTTCGGCCATTATCCGCAATCCCCACCTGGCCCGGACCGATACGGCACACACCGGATGCACCGGCTGAAACAGTTCATGCAGCAGGCCGATTTTGTGACTGATATTCTGCTTCTGTGCTGTGGACAATTGTCCGTTACCGCTGGTGGGTTCGGTCTTATCCGACTGGCTGATAACAAACAGCACCTTATGCCGGTATGCTTCACCAATCACCCGACGGTAAAAATGCTCATCCACCGCCAGTGCCCGATCATCAGCCTTGATCAGCCACAGTACCAGGTCGAGCCGGGGAAGTTGCTGACGGTAAAGTGCAGCATATTCCGCATCGCGTGAACGACTTTCCCCGACACCGGGTAAATCCACCAGAGTCATCACACGCTCTCCCACCTGCAGGCAAAAACGCAGTGGCTCACGGGTACAGGCAGCCACGTCACTGACCGGCGATACCTCACCGGCAAAGAGGGCGTTGCACAGACTGGATTTACCTGCACCGGTTTTGCCCATAATGCCTATTGCTGGCTCGTAGTCTGTTAACTGGTTTATTTGCTGCAGAATCCGCTCTGATGCCCATTGTGGCAGACCAGAAAGCGATTGCTGAAATGACTTCAAACCTTCAGGATTGTTCATTACTACTCCTCTGAAAAATAATACAAAAACGGCAGAATCGTGGGATTCTGCCGTTAATCAGGTATGTTCAGAAGAATGATATATATCTGAAAATAATTTGAATTAAGGTAGGTGACGAGCCACTGCCGCCTGTGCTCCCGGTCCCTGAGTCGTTGGGTAATTCTGGTATCGCTCATCCCCAGAACAGTAGATAAGGGCAAATTGCCTGAGGGGCTATAGGGCATTGGGCAGCAAGGTTTTATAGTTGGATGGCATAAATATAACGGTATAGAAGCATCAGCCTATACGATGACTGCCTACGTTTAATACATAAATTCTAGCTGTTACATAAGTATTAATGCTGATTATCATCAATTTGATTATAACCATGGCATTTTATGGATTATCATATTAAATATTCATTTTTTCCTATAGTGATGATTCATGCTTGGTTCCCCATCTAAGCGGCTTGAGGACTTGAGTCTGGTTCAGCGAGAGCGGCTGGCCTACATAGATTTTCGGCTCTACTTCTTCGGTGAGATCGGTCGCCCAGATCTGATTGAGCGCTTCGGCGTGGCTCCAGCAGGGGCGACTCGCGATTTGGCTTTGTACCGGGAAATCGTGCCGCATAACATCACCTTCGATGGTAGCAACAAGATCTATCGCATCGGGCAGGCGTTTTCCCCGTTGTTCAAACACGCATCGCAGCGTGTTCTGTCGGCGCTGGCTCTCGGCTTTGGCGATGGCGTGAACGGCTCAATGCAGGCGCTGCTACCATGTGAATCCCCCGCAGCCCTGTGCATCCCCAAGATGGATGTGTTAGCAGCGATTTGCCGAGCCATCCACGCCAAACGACCTGTCGCCATCCGCTACCACTCGATGAGCGGCGGCGAGTCCGAGCGGGTAATTGTGCCCTTTGCCTTGGTTGATACCGGCCTGCGCTGGCACGTCCGGGCCTTTGATCGCAAGAGTAGAGAGTTTCGGGATTTCGTCGTCACCCGCATCGAAGCACCAACATTGCTCGACGAGGAGCCACAGGCCAACGAACGGCAGGATAACGACATCCAGTGGACGCGCATCGTCGAGCTGGATTTCGTGCCGCACCCGAGCGTTGAGCGGCCCGATATTATCAAGATGGACTACGGGATGACAGATGGTTCGATCAGAATGCGCGTTCGCGCTGCGGTGGTGGGCTATATGTTGCAGCGCTGGCGGGTAGACTGCTCACCCGATCATTGCCTTCGTGGACCGGAGTACCGGTTATGGCTCAAAGATCATCTCGCAATTTACGGCGTGAAAAATGCCTTACTGGCACCAGGCTATAGCGCCACTAAAAAGGCTGACTATTAATGGAACTGATCGACAACATCAACCGCCTGCTCGGAGACGACCTAAAGCAGACGCTCAAACCTGGTGCTCGCCTGAAGATCGCCGCTTCCTGCTTTTCGATGTACGCGTTCGAAGCGCTCAAAGCAGAGCTGGAAAAAATCGATGAGCTGCAATTCATCTTTACCTCGCCGACGTTTACCGCTAACGAGGTTACCGACAAAATTCGCAAGGAACGCAAAGAATTCCACATACCGAAGGCTGACCGCGAACGGAGCTTGTACGGGAGTGAGTTCGAAATTCAGCTGCGTAACAAACTGACCCAGCGCGCAATTGCAAAAGAGTGCGCGGACTGGATGCGGCGCAAGGCAACATTCAAGTCCAATCGCAGCAAGGCACCGATGCAGCAGTTTACTTGCATTCAGGCTGCTGCCGCAGATACTGCCTACATGCCACTGCACGGCTTTACCGCCGTCGATCTCGGCTACCAGCAGGGCAACGCTGTCTCCAACTTCGTCAACAAGATGGACGAGCCGACGTTTACGGCGACCTACCTCAGTCTGTTTAACCAGATCTGGCAAGACCCCGAGAAGCTGGAGGATGTAACGGCGCAGATCTGCGACCACATTGCGTCCATCTACCAGGAAAACTCGCCCGAGAGCATCTACTTCCTGATGCTCTACAATATCTTCAATGAGTTTCTGGACGACATCAACGAGGATGTCCTGCCGAACGACCGCACGGGCTATCAAGACACGCTCATCTGGAACAAACTCTTCAATTACCAGAAAGATGCTGCCACCGGGATCATCAACAAACTTGAGAGCTACAGCGGCTGTATCCTGGCCGACAGCGTGGGCCTGGGCAAGACTTTCACCGCGCTAGCCGTGATAAAATATTACGAACTACGCAACAAGTCAGTTCTGGTGTTATGCCCCAAGAAGCTGGCGGACAACTGGCTGAACTACAGCCGTAACCTCAAGACCAATATATTTGCTCGCGACCGGTTCAACTACGACGTGCTTTGTCATACCGACCTCAGCCGTACGAGCGGTGAGTCGTTCGGCACACCGCTGAATCGCATCAACTGGGGCAACTACGACCTCGTCGTCATCGACGAGTCGCACAACTTCCGCAACAATGACGCCTATAAGGATAAGGAAACCCGCTACCAGAAGCTGATGAACAAGGTTATCAAGGAGGGTGTGAAAACCAAGGTGCTGATGCTTTCGGCCACTCCGGTGAACAACCGCTTCAACGACCTGCGCAACCAACTGGCTCTGGCCTACGAAGGCGATTCCGAAAGCCTCAACAAGAAGCTGCGTACCGGCAAGACGGTAGAGGACATTTTCCGTGGTGCACAGGCTAGCTTCAATGCATGGGCAAAGCTTCCATCGGAAGAGCGCACAGCGCGGGCCATCCTGGATTCGTTGGACTTCGACTTCTTCGAACTGCTCGACAGCGTCACCATCGCACGTTCGCGCAAGCATATTCAGACTTTCTACGATACCAAGGAAATCGGCCAATTCCCTGAGCGCCGCAAACCCTTGTCGTTCCACAGCCCGCTCACGCAGCGAACAGATGTGATGAGCTTCAACGAAATTTTCGAGCAGCTGTCTTTACTCAAGCTCGCTGTTTACGCCCCGATCAGCTACATCCTGCCCAGTCGACTCAAGAAGTACGAGGAGATGTACGACACTCAGGTTGCAGGGAAAGGTAAGCTTAAACAAATCGACCGTGAAAAGAGTCTGCAGGCATTGATGACGACCAACCTGCTCAAGCGCCTGGAAAGCTCGATTGAGTCTTTCCGCTTGACGCTCAAGTCCCTGCGCGCGAACCACACGAATACGCTGGCCAAGATCAGCACTTTCAATGAGACTGGCGGCCTCAGTGGCATTGACAGCAGAATAAATGACCTGACCGACCAGTTAGAAAACCTCGAAGCGGACGACGACCTGCCAATCTATGGCGACAGTGAAATCGGTGGCAAGGTCAAAATCAGCCTCGCCGATATGGACTTGCCTTCTTGGGAGCACGAGCTGAAGGTAGATCTGGAAATCATTGATGCCTTGCTGACGTCGATGAACAAGATCACGGCTGCCGATGATGCCAAACTGCAGCATCTCAAGACACTGGTTCTGGAGAAGATCGCAGCACCGCTGAATCCCGGCAACAAGAAGGTGCTGATCTTCACCGCCTTTGCCGACACCGCTGACTATCTGTATGCCAATTTAGCTCCGGAATTGCTGGCCACACAGACCTTGCACAGTGCAAAAGTCACCGGCAAAGGGGCGCCGAAGAGCACGCTCAAGAAGAGCTACGACTTCCAGGAACTGCTCACCCTCTTCTCGCCGCACTCGAAGGAGAAAGCCATCGTGCTGCCAAATGAGGAGGCAGAGATAGATGTGTTGATCGGCACCGATTGTATCTCTGAAGGCCAGAACCTGCAGGACTGCGACTACCTCATCAACTACGACATCCACTGGAACCCCGTGCGCATCATCCAACGCTTCGGCCGTGTGGATCGCATCGGCTCACCCAACAGCAGCATCCAACTGGTTAACTACTGGCCAGACATCTCTCTCGACGAATACATCAACCTGAAGGAACGGGTTGAGAGCCGAATGATGATTGCCGATGTTACAGCCACCGGTGACGACAATGTGCTGAGCGCCCAAGCCAACGATGTGTCTTATCGCAAAGAGCAATTACGACGTTTGCAAGAGGAAGTGATTGAGCTGGAAGACCTGAAAACCGGAGTGTCGATTACTGATCTCGGGCTCAATGACTTCCGAATGGACTTGCTCAACTATGTGAAAGTCAATGGCGAATTGAGCAACGTGCCAAGTGGGATGCACGCCGTAGTGCCTGCCAAGCCGGAGATGGGCCTACGCCCGGGTGTGATCTTCACGCTACGCAACCGGAATCCAAGCGTCAACGTCAGTCAGCACAACCGCCTGCACCCTTATTACCTCGTCTACATTAATCGCGAGGGGGAAGTCATTCACGATCACACCGAAGTCAAACGTTTGCTGGATCTGGTTCGCACCTGCTGCAAAGGACAAGCCCAGCCTATTACAGATGCCTGTCTCTTGTTCAATAAGGAAACGGCCGATGGCCGCAAGATGCAGATGTATTCGGACCTGCTTGGCAAAGCCATCCGCTCAATGATCGAGGTGAAGGAAGAGAAGGATCTGGACAGCCTCTTCTGCAGCGGAAAGACCACCGCGTTGGTCAACACTATCGTCGGACTGGACGACTTCGAACTGATTACCTTCCTCGTGATTCAGGAGGCCGGATGAGTCAGTCTTCGAGATTTGAGTCGAATACCGCGTTCATCAACTATCCGAAGCAGGCTATCTTTGGTCGTACCCTGCCAAAGAATAAGATCTACGAACACAGCGGTGCCAATAAAAGGCTGAAGGACTTGTTCGTCGAGCAGGTGGAGCAGATCGTCTGGCAATACAAGTTGGCTCCGGAAACGATCAACCTGCCCGCCAGGCCGGGAGTACCAGAGCTTCAGATTTTCTCAATCCAGCTCAAGACATCGGAGCTGAATCTGGACGTTTTGCGTTGCATCGATGGCGCGGTGCAGTTTCCCATCATCTTCGAGCTGAGCTTTGATGGCCGAACAAAAGTGATCGCTGCATACAAACGCCCCAATGAGTCAGACGCAAGTCGTTGGGTCTTGAGTGGCTACTTTGCGACAGCCTGGTTGCCGAGTCATAGTGAGCGCGCCGCCATGCCCTTAGCACTCGACCTGGGCGGCTTGTATGAACAGGTGCTTCACCGCCTGATCCCCACACCCGCGCGCCTACAAGAAAGTCTCGCGGACTTGGTCGCACGTGTCGAACTGGTTGCAGCCAAGCAGCGTGAGGTTGAGAAAGCTGCCAGTAGACTTGCAAAAGAAAAACAATTCAACCGCAAGGTAGAGATCAACGCCGAACTGCGGATGTTGAAAGTTGAACTGGAAGAGCTCAAACATTGATAGATCACAACAGGTGTAAGGGAATAAAACTGAAATGAAGATTCAATCCGTTGGCATCAAGAACTTCCGGGCACTCAAAGACGTCACGATTCCCTTCGACTCCGTTACGACGTTCATAGGGCCCAATGGCGCTGGCAAGTCGACAGTGCTACATGCACTCGATTGGTTCTTTAACGGCAAGCCCGGCTCGCTAACAGAGAAAGACTGCTCTTTTGGAGAGACTAACGAAGACATCGAGGTGCAAGTCACGTTCGCAGATCTCACCGAAAAGGATCGGGAGGCGCTTGGTAAGTACACTCCAGAGGGCGCTGCTACATTCACGGCGTGGAAGCGCCGTTCGGCTGACGGCACCGATGTGCTCTCTGCAAACGCAAAGGGATTCCCAGAGTTCAACGCAATCAAAACTGCAAATGGTGTAGCGGCGAAGAGGGAGCTTTATACCAATCTCAGAACTAGTCTCCCAGAGCTGGAGCTTCCTACAGCCACTACCGGTACAGCCATTGACCAGGCAATGACTACTTGGGAAGCATCACATACAGAACTACTCGTAGACGCCCCCGAATCATTGCAGACCAACTTTTTCGGTTTCAACAGCGGCGGCAAGATGAGTGGCCTTTTCGATTTCGTGCTGGTGACTGCAGACCTTCGCGCAAGTGAAGAATCAATCGACGGAAAGTCGAGCATCATTGGACGCATTCTTGAGCGTTCGGTTGATCGTGCTTCAGCTGATGAAGAGATTGCGAAGATCGTCGAGGAATCACGAATACAACAGCAAAAGGTGTACGACGAGAAATTCAAAGCACAACTTGATGTCATGACGACTCAGCTTAACGCGGTCGTTACGTCCTATTCACCGGGTCGGGCAGTCACTGTTGCCCCAGCTGAGGTGGAGCTCAAAGCCCCCAAGACCACGTTCGAAGTAGCCGTGCTCGATGGCACAACCGAAACAGCGGTAGAGCGACAGGGGCATGGTTTTCAGCGGACGATTTTGATCTCGGCGCTCCAGCTCTTGGCACAGTCCGGCTCTGCATCAGCCAACGGGGTCATCTGCTTGGCAATCGAGGAGCCAGAACTCTTTCAGCACCCGATTCAGGCACAGGCGTTTGCAAAAGTGCTCCGCTCACTTGTCGAAGACCCCGACAAGTGTATCCAGGTGACGTATGCGACACACAGCCCTTATTTTCTTGAGGCCCGCCATTTTGATCAAGTCAGGCGATTGACGCGATCATCTGGAGAGACTCCGGCTGTGACTATCCACTTTGCCTCCGTTGATGATGTAAAGACCAGATTGCACCAGATAGTGAACACTGATGTTGTCGAACGTCAGTTAGATGGCATCGTTTCAGATCAGCTGGCTGTAGCCCTCTTTGCCCATCGCGCTTTTCTTGTGGAGGGTACCACCGAGTCATCGGTGTTCCACGGTATAGGCGACAAAATATCTCCTGGTGCGCTTGAAGCCGCTGGCATTTCCATTGTCCCAGTCGGAGGCAAGACTTCGATCCCTCTTGTCCATGCCATCCTGTCCGCACTCGGTATCCCGGTTTATGCGCTTTTCGATGCTGACAGAGCATGTGCGGCACGAGCAAAAGCCAAAGGAAAACAGCAAAACAAGATCGATGAAGAACTTGCAAAAAACGCCCGGGAAAATCGGACCACTCTGAAATACTTCGGCATTGCTGAAGAGGATTTTCCGGAAGCTGTCGTCGGCGACACAGTCGCCATTTTTGAAGACCATCTGGAATCATTTCTCGTAGCCAACTGGCCTGAGTGGCTAGCCGCCTGCAGTGAAATCGAGGTTGCCACAGGTATCAGTCTCTCGAAGAACCAACTCGCATACCGCACGGCGACACTCAAAGCCGCAGGGGCGGTGCCAGAGATGCTCCAGCAAATTTTGGCCAAGGTAGAAGGAAAATGACTATGCATGAAATCATCTGCCCCCATTGCGGCAAGGCTTTCAAGATTGATGAAGCTGGTTACGCAGACATTCTTAAACAGGTTCGCGATGCTGACTTTGAGAAGCAGCTACATGAACGCCTTGAGCTGGCCGAAAGGGACAAGCAAAACGCGGTCGAACTGGCTCAAGCTAAGGTTACCAGCGAATTGCAGAAGGCTGCTTCTGCAAAGGATGCCGAAATCCAGGCATTAAAAGCCAGGTTGGATGCAGGAGAGGTTGCGCAAAAACTTGCTGTCAGTGAGGCGCTGAGCGCGGTAGAAAAAGATCGCGATGCGCTGGCGAACGCACTGGAAAAAGCACAGCAAGAGAATGAAACTAAAGCTCAACTGGCCGAGGCGAAGCGATTAAGTGATCTACAGCAAGCCGAGGCCACCAAGGATGCGGAGATTCAGCGTCTGCAGGCCAAGCTTGCAGCGGGCGAAGTTGCCCAAAAGCTCGCGCTCACCGAAGCGGTCAGCGTGGTGACGAAGGAACGTGACGAACTCAAGAGTGGACTAGATCGAGCTGCGCTGGAAAAGCAACTTGCCGAGACCGCACTCAAAGATAAATATGAAACACAGCTCAAAGATCGCGATGGTGAGATTGTGCGTCTTCGGGACATGAAGGCACGGCTGTCGACCAAGATGATTGGGGAAACCCTGGAGCAGCATTGCGAGATTGAGTTTAACCGTCTCCGGGCCACCGCATTCCCAAAGGCCTACTTCGAAAAAGACAACGACGTGCGTACCGGCAGCAAGGGCGACTACATCTTCCGGGATATGGATGATGCAGGCACCGAGATCGTCTCGATCATGTTCGAGATGAAGAATGAAGGTGACGAAACAGCCACCAAGAAGAAAAACGAAGACTTCTTCAAGGAGCTCGACAAGGACCGCACCGAAAAAGGCTGCGAATACGCCGTGCTGGTATCCCTGCTGGAGCCCGACAGTGAGCTTTACAACGCCGGGATCGTTGACGTGTTTCACCGCTACCCGAAGATGTACGTCGTTCGGCCACAGTTCTTCATCCCCATCATCACGCTGCTACGCAATGCGGCGATGAAGTCACTTCAATACAAGTCCGAGTTGGCGCTGGTGAAGGCGCAGAACATCGACATCACCCAATTTGAAACCCAGCTCGATGACTTCAAGACTGCATTCGGTCGCAACTGGCGTTTGGCTTCAGATGGGTTTGAAGAAGCGGTCAAGCGCATCGACGAAGCCATCAAGGATCTTGAAAAGACCAAAGAAGCCCTGCACAAGTCGGCTAACAATCTACGGCTTGCCAACGATAAAGCTGAAGACCTGACAGTCAAGCGGCTCACCCGCGGCAACCCAACAATGGCCGCCAAATTTGCCGAGCTCAAACACCAAAACAATTCTGACGCCGAATAAAGCCAGCCCAGAAAGAATTAGGACACTGCGCAATAATGCGGCGTCAGGAGGAAAAGAACATGGAAAAGCTAAAAATGCATTCACCCAATCTCACTCAGGACAACATAGCCCACATTCGCGATCTGTTTCCTGGCTGTGTCACCGAAGCCAAGGGAGAGGACGGCTGCGTGAAGTTGGCAGTGGATTTCGACCAGTTGCGGCAGGAACTGGCCGAGTCGATTGTGGAAGGTCCACAGGAACGCTACCACCTGAATTGGCCGGGCAAACGTGAAGCCTTGCTTACGGCTAATGCGCCTATTGCTAAGACTCTACGCCCAGTGCGCGAGGAGAGTGTTGAATTCGATACGACGAAGAACCTGTTCATCGAGGGCGATAACCTTGATGCACTGAAGCTGCTGCAGGAGACCTATCTCGGCAAGGTCAAGATGATTTACATTGATCCGCCGTACAACACCGGGAACGACTTTATTTACGAGGATGACTTTGCCGAAAATGCAGACGAATACTTGCGTCGTTCAAATCAAGTGGATGAAGACGGAAATAGATTGGTGGCCAACACCGTATCGAATGGCCGCTTTCATTCCGATTGGCTCTCAATGATTTATTCACGGCTTCGTCTTGCTAGGGGGTTATTAAAAGAAGATGGTGCTGTCTTTATCTCGATCAATGATGCTGAATTTGAGAACTTAAAAAGCATAGCCAGTGAAGTTTTTGGTGCAGAGAATTTTGTTGGTACGATGGTTTGGGCTGCAGGAAGAAAGAATGACTCGCGCTTTATATCGGCGTCACACGAGTACATTGTTTGCTTTGCGCGTAGTATGAATGCTCTTAAAGAGCAAGGAGCCTCGTGGCAAATTCTGAAAAAGGGCCTCACCGAAATTGAGAAAACCTATTCGGAGTTGCGCCGTAAGTTTGCTGGTGACGATGCGGCTGTCGAAGCTGGCTTGCGGAAATGGTATGGCAGCCTCTCCGATAGTGATCCAAGTAAGCGGCATAAACACTATCAATACGTTGACAAGCGAGGTATCTATTTTGCAAGTGATCTTCGCAAACCACAGCCTACATCGCGTTCGCGCTATGAAATTTTGCATCCAATAACTGGGAAGCCAGTGAATATGCATCCTAATGGTTGGTCATTTGCCCCGGAGCGCATGAAGGAGCTACTTGCTGATGAGCGCATTCGATTTGGTGCAGACGAAAAGACGCGGCCAACATTGAAGGTATATCTTCACGAGGCAAACAAAGAAGCTGCTTATAGCGTTTTCTATCAAGATGGGCGTGGTGCGTCAATTCGACTTGATGCGTTGATGGAAGCACATGTTTTTGATTTTCCGAAAGATGAAACTATCATTCAGGCACTAGTGGAAATGACCACTGCGGGCGACGATATCGTGATGGATTTTTTTGCGGGATCTGCGACCACCGCGCATGCAACTCTTGCAGCAAATCGCGTAGATGGTTCGTCTCGAAGATTCGTCATGATTCAACTTCCAGAGGAGATTAATGAGAAATCAGAAGCGTTCAAGGCTGGCTACAAAACCATCGCAGATGTGAGTAGGGAGCGCATCCGCCGCGCGGGCCGGAAAATCGTTTCTGAATCTGCCAATGGCAGCATGGACATCGGGTTTCGCGTGTTGAAGATCGACACGTCCAACATGGCCGAGGTCTTCTACACACCTGATGCTGTCACTCAAGTTAGTCTGCTTGACGCCTTGGATAACATCAAGCCCGACCGGACGCCCGAGGACTTACTGTTCCAGGTGATGCTGGACTGGGGCGTTGACCTCGCCTTGCCCATCGAGAAGAGGGCTATCCAAGGCAAAGATGTATTCTTCGTGGATAGCAACGCGCTGGCTGCCTGCTTCGATGTTAGCAGTAGCATCGACGAACCCTTTGTGAAGGAACTGGCCAAGCATCAGCCGCTGCGCGTGGTATTCCGCGACGCGGGCTTTAAGAACAGTGCGGTCAAGATCAACGTTGAGCAGATTTTTACGCTCATGTCGCCCGTCACCGAAGTGAAATGTATCTGAGGGGACGTGCAATGAAGCTTAAATTCAAACATCAATCCTATCAGGCTGCCGCTGTGCAGGCGGTCGTCGATATTTTTCAGGGGCAGCCACCGGCCTCTAATGCAGCCATGAGCTATCGCCTTGACCCTGGTAATACCAAAAACGGCATGGATGATCTGTTTGCGCTAGATACCGGTTTTAAAAATGCTGAGCTAACCCTCAGTGAGGTTGCCTTGCTTGATAACATCCAACTGGCACAGCGCCAGCAAAACCTGCCGTTATCGGATAGCCTGGTCAAGAACAAGGTCGCCAGGCTAAATCTTGATATCGAGATGGAAACCGGTACGGGTAAGACCTACAGCTACATCAAAACGATCTTCGAACTCAACAAACAGTACGGCTGGAGCAAGTTCGTTATAGTGGTGCCGAGCATTGCCATCCGCGAGGGCGTGGCCAAGTCGTTCGATATCACGGCCGAGCACTTTCAGGAGACCTACCACAAGAAGGCGCGCTTCTTTATTTACAACTCTAAGCAGTTGCACCATCTGGAGAGCTTCTCCTCCGATGCCGGTATCAATGTCATGGTGATCAACGTACAAGCGTTTAACGCCACCGGCAAAGATAATCGCCGCATCTACGAAGCGCTCGATGATTTTCAGTCACGTCGCCCGATCGATGTGATCAGCGCAAACCGCCCTATCTTGATCCTCGATGAGCCGCAGCGGATGGAGGGGGACAAGACGCTCGATTCCCTGGCGAATTTCAAACCGTTGATGGTGTTGCGCTATTCCGCTACCCATAAGACCACACACAACAAGATCCACCGCCTGGATGCGCTCGATGCCTACAACCAGAAGCTGGTGAAGAAAATTGAGGTGCGCGGTATCTCGGTGAAGGGACTGGCGGGAACCAATGCCTATCTTTATTTACAAGCCATCGAAATATCAAACAAAAAACCGCCAGTTGCGGTTGTGGAGTTCGAACAGAAACTCAGCGGTGGCAACATTAAGCGCGTCACTCGCAAACTCGGTAAGGGTGACAATCTGTTTGTGCTATCGAACGAGCTGGATCAATACCGCGATGGGTTTGTGGTATCGGACATCAATGCCAATACGGACACCTTGAGCTTTACCAATGGCGTAGAGCTGACGGTGGGTGATGCGACTGGTGATATTTCCGAGATAGCGCTGCGCCGCATTCAGATCCGTGAGACGATCAAGGCGCACTTTGATAAGGAGATGGAGCTCTTCGAGAAAGGGGTGAAGGTTCTCTCGTTGTTCTTTATCGACGAAGTAGCCAGGTACCGGGATTACTCCGCAGCCGAAGAAAAGGGAGAGTACGCAAAAATCTTTGAAGAGGAGTACGCTAAGCACCTTCAAGAAGCGTTTGATAATGGGCTTATGGAGGCGGACTCCCCTTATGCTAAATATCTACGCCACATTGCGGCCGATAAGACGCATAGCGGCTACTTTTCCATCGACAAGAAGAGCAAGCGCCTCACCGATCCCAAGGTCGCTGCACGCGGTGAAAATGCGGGCTTGTCGGATGACGTAGACGCTTATGATCTGATCCTCAAAGACAAGGAACGGCTATTATCACTCGCTGAGCCAGTGCGTTTTATCTTCTCACACTCGGCCTTGCGTGAGGGTTGGGATAACCCGAACGTGTTTGTTATCTGCACGCTCAAGCATAGTGATAACACCATTTCACGTCGCCAGGAGGTCGGGCGCGGCCTGCGTTTGTCCGTCAATCAGAATGGTGATCGCATGGATCACCCGTCCATTGTTCATGACATTAACGTACTGACAGTTGTGGCCAGCGAAAGTTACAAGGACTTCGTAACAGCCTTGCAGAAGGACATTAGCGAGTCCTTGTCAGCTCGTCCGCGTGTGGCGGACAAGGCCTACTTCACGGGCAAGTTGCTGAACACGAACGAAGGCCCGGTTACGGTATCGGACGACCAGGCCACGGACATCGAGTTTTATCTGATCCAGAACGGCTACGTCGATAAGAAACGCAATATCACGGAGAAGTACCATCAAGCTAAGAAAGACGGCACGCTGAAGGCATTGCCGGATGAGCTGCAACCCTATGCAGAGCAGATATTTCAGCTGATTGATAGCGTATTCAGCGAAAGCCAACTCATGCAGATAGACGACGGTCGCAAGCCTAAAAGGCTGCAGACCAACGCCAACTTTGAAAAGCAGGAATTCAAGGCGCTGTGGGGGCGAATCAATCGCAAGGCTACTTACAACGTGTTGTTTGATGATGTTGAGCTAGTGAACAATGCGATCAAGGCGCTCAATGACAAGAATGCAGGGTTGCGTGTGACGCCGTTGCAATACACCATTCACCGTGGCGAGCAGACTGATACGGCAACTTACGATGGCCTCAAAAAGGGTAATGCCTTCGAGCTGAAAGTTACCGAAACAGAATCGCACAACGCCTCCATCCACTCCGCTGTGCAGTACGATCTGATTGGCAAGTTATCAGAGGGGACGTTGCTTACAAGACGAACCGTTGCCGAAATTCTTAAAGGCCTCAATGCTGACGTCTTCGCACAATTCAAGAGCAATCCGGAAAGCTTCATTGCCGAAGCCATTCGCTTGGTCAACGAACAAAAGGCCAATATCATTATCGAGCATCTGGCTTATGACACGCTAGAAGACAAGTTTGATTTGGACATCTTTACCACGGGCCAGAGCAAACAGGATCTCAGTAAGGCCGGGAATAAATTGCAAAATCACATCTATGACTACGTGCTTACCGACTCTGCGATTGAGCGTAAGTTTGTCGAAGAGCTGGATACCAGCAAGGATGTGGTGGTATATGCCAAGTTGCCACGTGGTTTTCTGATCCCAACCCCTGTCGGCGATTACAACCCCGATTGGGCCATTTCCTTCAAAGAAGGCTCGGTCAAGCATGTGTATTTCGTTGCTGAGACCAAGGGCTCGATGTCGTCACTGGATTTACGGCCTATTGAAGCTACCAAGATTAAATGTGCCCGTAAGTTCTTCGATGAGATCAACAAGAAGTTTGCTCCAGGAAACGTGAAGTATGACGTAGTGGATAGCTTCGGTAAGCTGATGGAAGTGGTCAAGTAAGATACAAAGGATTGGCCATGTGGTGGTGAGATTATGGCGCACACAAATTGCCACCTATGCACATGGCCGCATCTGAGCTTTCGTCCGGCATCTCTTGTTTGCGTTTGTATTACGGCGTTAGTTCCCATCTGAAAACGGCCGAGCAATGCTTTGAGGTAAGATACTTTAGCTGCGATTAACTTATCTGTGCGCGTGATGCAGCAGACCGAATCAGTGTCTGAGGAACATGTAGTCATCGGCAATATTCGCATGACGATAAAGGGCGGCTTAACGTTTATCTTCGGACTTGAATCCGACTACAACAAAAAGGAAATGAGCTAATGACACTCAGGGATATGCGAAAAACTCGTCAGGGAACCAGCCAGAATATCCAACTCCAACCGGCAGATGCGATTGTTGAGCAGGCAATGTAGCCATGGGAAATGTATCCTATCAGGTAAAAAAAACGAGGATGCTGCTAGAACAGCGCCTCGCTATTCCGTCATACCAGCGCCCCTACAAATGGCAACAAAAACACGTCAATCAACTAATTGATGATGTGTTAACCCACCAAAATAAACAGAGCTACCGCCTTGGGACTGTGGTGTTGCACCGGGATAAGTTAAAACCTGCTTATGAAGGTGAACTCGATATCGTTGATGGTCAGCAGCGCCTTCTGACCTTAACCTTGCTTTGCTCAGTGCTCGATCAGAGTGATGAGTTTTCAACGCCCCTGTTGGAACAATCTTTTGCTTCAAGGGTTAGCATCAATAACCTTGAGCACAATGCCAAAGTCATTGAGAACCGCCTCGTGGGACTAAATGATAACGAGCGCAAATCACTACTTCACTTCGTGTGTAACAAGTGTGAACTGATCGAAGTGACGCTCGATGATTTGAGCGAAGCCTTTCAGTTTTTCGACTCGCAAAACGCCAGGGGTAAGGCCCTCGCGCCCCATGACTTACTAAAGGCATACCATTTGCGCGAAATGATGGATGCTACAGAGCAAGCGGAACGACTACACCACGTTAGTTTATGGGAGCAAGGAGTCAGTCCGGATGATGAATCCGCTAACCTTCACCTCATTATGGGCGAGTATTTGTTCCGCCTGCGCCGATGGCTGGATGGCGATTATGGCGTGCAGTTCAGCCGCCACAATCTTGAGGTGTTCAAAGGCGTCAACCTTTCCACCTCTGATTACCATTATCTGCAGTCTCTGCTCGCCCTGGATTTTGCGGTTGAGCACTACAATAACGACCCTAACAGGAAGTGGGACAAGCAGAATAAACCTTATCCGTTTCAGGTTAATCAGTTAATAATTAACGGAAAGCGCTTTTTTGAGTATATCCAGCACTACAAATCCCTGCATCACACCCTATTTGAAGGTGACAACGCGCTGCTTGGCAATTTCTTAAAAAAACATACCCGTTACGCTGGCAGTTCACGCAAAGGGGATATGTATATTAAAAATCTCTTTATGTGTGCAGTGATGGCCTATTACGATAAGTTTGGCGATAAAGAATTAATTCAAGCCGCAACAGTCTGTTTTTGTTGGAGTTACTACTTGCGCTTGCAATATCAAAAAATCGGCATGGACAGTGTTGATGGTTATGCGCGTGAGCCCCGAGGACTATTGAGAGTGCTCGATAAAGCGATCCACCCACAACAAGTCCTACGCTTTCAGCCAAAGCGTTGTATAAACATTCGTTTTCAAAATGCCAAACCCGTAGAAGATTCAATCGCTCAGATGCAGGGAGATGTACATGCCACTGAGTAACGATTTAGCCTTGCTGACCATCGAACAGTTATTCAGCGCTGATAGCCATTATGTTATCCCTATTTATCAGCGTAACTACGCCTGGGGCGCGCAGGAGATTGAACAGCTTATTCGGGACATTGCCGATGCTGCTGAAGCCCTTAAAAATGCAGAGCAACAGGAAGACCCGAAATACTATCTGGGCAGCTTGGTGGTATATGTCCGAGATGGCGCTGATAGCGCACACCAAGGCGTAATAGTCTATGAAACGATTGATGGACAGCAAAGGTACACAACGCTGTCGATTTTGCTCGCATACTTAAAAAAAGTTGCTTGCTGCAGCGAACAAGATTTATCCCCGCTTCACCTAAATCTCGACTTTGACAGCCGTCCTAAATCAGCCCGAACGCTACATAACCTGTTTCAACAGGCTCAGAGCAATGATCCTGAAGAACCCTCAATCCGAGCGGCGTTTACTATTATTGAACGCTACTTTGAGAAAGAGAACATAGACACCAACAACTTTTGCCGATATCTACTCCAGCGCGTCACTATTTTGCGGGTTCCGGTGCCAACAGAGACTGATCTCAACCACTACTTTGAGATCATGAATAACCGAGGTGAACAGCTAGAAAAACACGAAGTGTTGAAAGCGAATTTGATGTCAGTTTACAGCGGTGAAACTGCTGCAAGAAACGGCTTTTCTGCCATATGGGATGCCTGCGCTGACATGAATCGATATGTGCAATTGGGCTTTAGCTCAGAGGCTCGCAAAGCATTATTTGGTGAGCAGTGGCTAGGATTCCCGGCGAGTTTTGAGGTGATAAAATGTGCTATAGAAACTAATCCTGATACACACGAAAAGCCGACGCTACGGGAAATTATCAAAAGGCGACGCTTTCATCACACTGATGACAACGATGAAAAAGCAAAAGAGCAGCGTTTTGATTCGATTATCGATTTCTCCAACTTCCTACTGCATGTGCTAAAAGTGACAGTGGATAATGCCGTGTCTTTGGACGATAAAAAGCTACTTCAGGCATTTGAAATCATAAAAAATGACCGAAAAAAATCACTCAGTTTGCTTTTAACTTGCTGAAGTTTAGAGTCTTGTTTGACCGCTATATCATTAAGCGCGATCAGGCTGAGAAGTGGAGCCTGCTGACACTTGAGTACTATGCCAGAGACAGGAATTCGAGCTTTAGCTACAACAACTCTTTCGATCAAGATGAACTGTCTGGTGTAAATAAACAACTAGCGATGATCTTGTCGATGTTCCATGTCTCCCACCCTGCCTATGTTTATAAACGATGGCTCAATCGCTCGCTGGACATTTTGAATACCCTGACTTCGGACCAACTTAATGTTGACGGAGCTGCTTACCTCAGGGAACTTGAACAACTCAGCCACGAGTTCCTGTCAGAGATTTGTGGTGAAACGGAACAATTCAATGTCGAAGCTCTGCATCGTGGTACCGGTGTGCAGAACTTTGTGTTCAATTTACTCGATTATCGTTTGTGGCGTGAGCTTAATGCTGGCCAATCATTTGATGGTAAAGGGCTTAATAATCCCGAGATTAAGAAGCATTTTGACGGCTTCCAGTTTTCACCGAGCCGAACATCGGTTGAGCACTACTTTCCTCAAACCGATCCCTCTGGCGCAAACAAAATGGGGGATGATGTCCATCGTTTCGGTAACCTCTGCCTGATCTCACCAAGCAGCAACTCGAGACTTAGTAATTATTCACCAGCAGACAAGAAAAAATTCTACGTCGAAACAGAACGAGCAGAGAGCCTCAAACAAGCCATCATGATGAGCTATAAGGAGTGGGGTCCGGATGGGCAAGGCCTCAACAACATAGAAAGCCATGAACACGCGATGTTGACATTGCTCAAAGAGCATCGAGATAAGACCTTACCAACCAGGAAATAATGCGTGCAACTGTGTTTTATAATATCAAGTGTGATTACAATCGCTGGCGGTGCCATAGCGCCGTTGGCAGTCTCAGCTCTGAACTATTTGAAAACCAAAACCTTGATTAAGGCTGTGCCTATCTTACGTCAGTTGGGACAGTATGTTATATAACCAAATTAGACGTCAGGGTTCCAATATTTGTGGAATCCTGAAAAGCTTGATACCTGCGACCGAGAATGGCTGTGAAGTATTTAGATCACTGGTGATGATGCAGTGATCCGATTGGACTGAGTCATAACATCTCCTTAATTTTCGCAAAATTGTCACGGATATCTAAATGGAGTCGAACGATTCAGGCGGGGTAGCCGCCAAGCACGGTTTCTTATTTCAGGACTGCGTAGCCGCTTACCATGTCACCCGAATGCTTCGTGACAAGACTATCCGCAGTGTACGCTGCGAGGTCACAGACGATATCGACATTGTATCTGATAGATACATCGACTTCGTTCAGGTAAAAAGCACGGGCAAAGCACGTTGGAACATTTCTGACATCGTTCAGAATTCAAAAGGTGCTGATAAAAAGACGATCCCCTGCAGTTCAATTTTGCACAAATCAATGCAGTGTGAGTCTGACCTGTCCCTTGGACGTAGGTACTCCATCGTCACAGAGGAAAAGGTCAACAAAACCCTGGAGTACTTGACGATCAGCCCAAACGCTCGGCTAGATAAGCCAGGTCGACAGGAACTCATCGATGACCTTAACAAACGCACAGACAATTTTTTAACAGACTCAGGTATAAGCGTTTCAGATTGGATCGATGCGGCTATATGGGAAGTGTTTTCATCCCTGCGAGAACTTGAACTTCTAGGGATCAAGAACATACGGCTGGCCTCCCATGATCTACATGGGGTCATTCTAAGTTCCGAGACCGTCGCTGAAGACATTTGGTGCCGCATCCTTGATACTGTGACGCGCAAGGGCGAGCATTCTCGACGCATTCACAGTGAGGATGACAAGTCCTACTTACGACCAGACTTACTTGAGTGGTTCAAACAACGTGTCGAAGATGACCAGTCTCGGTCAGGACGCAAAATCTACGTAAAACGGGACTTACCCCACATCCTCACGCCATTTAGAGCGCCTATGGCTTCGGTCTGCGCTAAGCGTAAAGGCCAAGTTCTACATCAACAATACTCGCTTAAGAAATACCGCTACAAGCACATCGCGGATAACGTCTGCCAATGGTTGGATGAGGTATTTCTCCGACCAAAAGAAATGTCTGATATTCATAAACTGACACTCATTGAAAAGCGAGAGCGACTAAAGAATTCCGTCTTCAAATCGCTTCATGACGTCAGCGAATTCTTGGGGCGAGTGTTGTTGCATGCAACGATCCGGCAGCACCACGAAAGCCAGCCTATCCCTTGCATGCTATACGTGGAAAAAGCTGGGGCCGAAAAAATTCTTGAAAACGTGCATATCGTTCGCCGCGATCCAGAAGGTGATCAGCTTTGGATTGGCTTCAGCGAGTTGGTGACAGATATTGACATTGCCGTCAGATTGCCGCAGATACGGGATCGGTTGTACGAGGACATTTCGGATTGCATCGATACAGCACGCAGAAAGATCCTCGACATTAAAGACGACAACTACCTGCTTCGCCACGACATTGACGAAATTCTTGATGGCAGCCAACCTTTCGATGCTCACCTCGATCGTTTCACGTTTGTTCTGTTCGTAGGCTACGACTCGAACCTACTAACCGAGCCTGAAACGCCGGGGTTTGAGGATGACCTGGAGAAGGAAACGACAGTGCTATTCGAAAGATTCGCGGCTGACATCATCGAGGATTCACCGTTCGCGAATCTTTGCATCCACGTGTTCATTTATCCAGCTCCGAGTCTTGAGCGGTTAACCCAATTGGTTGATGAGAAGGTGAGAGAGGTCGTATGACAGAGCTCTATGAACAGGCGAAAAATAGTCTGCAGGGTGAGGACTTCTCATCTTTCAATTACCTGTTTACGGTTAACAAGCTGTTGTCCAATCCTGTTTCGTATGACTTGGGACGGGACTTGATCGTACGTGCTCTCGATTCGCGCGAGCGGTTTTCCGAGCACACCACAATTTTGAAAAATATGGTGAGAAAATCAGGTTTGTTCCCGTACCTCAAAAAAGAGTTCACTGGCCTGACACCAGACGACCTGAGGGTACTTGAGCTATACCGAACGCCATTCTCGGATGGTTACGTTTTCCACTCAATGCAGTTCCACATATTCGATCTGCTCAAGTCCGGCCAAAACGTGGTACTGAGCGCTCCTACAAGCATGGGCAAAAGCGCAATTGTCGATTCGTTGCTCGGCATGGGAACGTTGAAGCGGCTCGTTCTGGTTGTTCCGACCGTGGCTCTTGCCGACGAAACCCGTCGCCGACTGCAAGAACGATTCGGTGACCGATATCAGATTATCCACCACAGTTCCCAAGTGTGCCATTCCGATCAGGCTGTCTACGTATTAACGCAGGAGCGAGTGAACGAGCGTAACGACATCATCGACATTGACCTCTTCGTCATTGACGAGTTTTACAAGTTGGCGTTCCGGCAACTGAAAAGCGGGGCCACTGATCATCAAGACGAGCGAGTCATTGAGCTCAACATTGCGTTGAGCAAACTGCTTAAAGTCTCCAAGCAGTTTTACCTGACTGGACCGTTCGTAAACAGTATTCGCGGTCTCGAAAGACTTGGATATCCGCATACTTTCGTTTCCACCGACTTCAATACGGTCGCACTAGATGTTCAGACGTTCGGCATTAAAGCGAATGACGACGAAGCCAAGCTCAAAGCGCTGGGGGAGATCGCGCACGCATGCGTCGACGCTACGATCATTTATTGCAAGTCACCAACTGTTGCCGGCCAAGTGGCGCGCGAGTTGATCAGGCTTGGGCATGGCACTCTAACTAAAAGTCCTCATATCGACTGGATCAGCGAAGAGTTCGATGCCGACTGGGATTACGCGGTCGCACTAAGAAACGGTATCGGCTTGCATTTTGGCGCGCTACCTAGGGAAGGTGCGAATAAGCAGGTCATTTCTTCCCAAGCTGACTCGCTGATTAAAATTTCGCGGATCTGGGCCGATT
>NZ_WLVC01000023.1:0-73088 GCF_016859735.1 Lelliottia sp. RWM.1
TTGGTGTTAACTTACTGAAGTATATGGATTATTGAGGTTTGAATTGTAAACAGGAATCGTATTCGGTCTCTTTTTATTTGTCTGTTTTCAGAGTGTTTTTCAGTGTTAACTTAAAATCCCCTGAAAGTTACTCGAAACTTCCATATCCTTTCTAAACCATAACACACTCTGCACCGCGTGCGTCCAGGTATTTTGGGGCGTTGTTAAATTTTTGCGGCTGACTGATCGTAGCATCAAAAGATATGCCGACAGACGCGTGAGTATGGTGTTATCAACATGTTATCGAGCCTCATACTTATTTCGTTTATGCTGATAAAGCAATTCGTCCGCTTTCAGGAAGGCGACTTCCAGGGTGTCGTCCTGGTGCAACTGATAGCTACCATATGAGAAGGCGACAATCTTATCCGTATCGATAGCCTGCAAATGATCCTGCGCCCGCGAAATAACATCCCGCGATTTCGATAATGTTGAATCGATAAGTATCAGGCTGAACTCATCTCCCCCCAGTCGTATCCCGTAATCACTTTTACGAATGGATTGCGCGAGAGCTGTGCCCAGGGATTGAATGGCTTTGTCTCCCATATGATGCCCGAGGGTGTCATTAATTTTTTTGAGACCGTCGCTATCAATGGCAACCACCGTAACAGGAATATTCTTTTCAATCAGAGTATTAATTTTATGTTCCAGCTCAGTAGTCAGAACTTTTCGGTTATAAAGTCCGGTCATTGCATCAGTGATGTTATCCCTTGATAGGGAATCATGACGCAGGAGTTGTTTTTGGGTATACCGAATTAATAACCAGGTACTTAGCAAATATAATGCAACCAACCACATGTTACTGATAATGATATATATAGCGTCGAGTTTTATGTGAAGGGTATAATATTTTGTAATGTCTTCTTTATGATTTATTAGATCAATGGACTTAATCGCGGGTTTATGGAATAAAATATCCGCACCTGTTGTGTTATCAGTGACGTATAAAGAAAGGAATTTCCAGAGTAAGGGGCGGTCGAATGTTTTAAATGATGTCGCCAGATCGTTAATATTAACATCAGTAATAAGAATTCCTTTGACTGTATTATTAATAAATACAGGGGTGAGCATGCTGATGATATTTTTCCTGGTGTAGCCATCTTTGTAAATATGTGACACGATATTTTCACCATGAATAAGGTCATTCAGGGCTGAGTCATCAATGGTGATGGTATGACCACTACGCGCAATATTAATACTATCTCCATCACCGACTAACCAGTTGCTAAATGTATAGTTGCGGCTGTCTACAAGATGATTGATATAAATATAATTATGTGCAAGATCAATATAATACCGAATGTTGTTGAAAGCGTATCCGGTGTAATTTGAAAAACTGTATTTAGGTGCGGTTTTTGTCTCAGTTTCGTGAAGGATCGGAAGTGCAGGGATATCGCTAATCCATTGCTCACACGATAAGTTCCGTGTCTGCAGAGTGCCATCAAGAGTCGCAACTTTTTTTGTCTTTAAGTTTAATCCAGAAATACTCCCCACTGTTTCGACATGGTGGCAAAGTTCCGCAAGTTTTTTTTGTGTATCACTATCCAGTGGTGCTTTCGACGAGAATGCTCTCGAAAGCCTGAATGCAATATTCTGATTAATGAACTCTTCATGAAAAAGTGCTGATTTACCATTTTCAGCAATATAGCCCATGTAATTTTGTAAGTTACGGACTTCGCGTAAAATAAGGGCGGAGAGAATAGAGGTTGTGCAAACAATGATAAGTATGGTTGCGCTAATGTACTTGCGTTGTGACAAAATGGTTATCTCCCTTTTAGAACCCCCCTAAAATACCTTCAAGTATAGCATTTATAATGGCAAGTTCTGTAAATCAGGAGTTTTTTGGAGTCGATTAAGAAACTTATACTTCTTATAAACCATCCCTTTTATTATTAAATAAAGAGTATGGAGATAAATTTCGCGTCTCCAGACAACAGAGACGCGCGGCCAAATGCAACAACGCCGGGTTAAAAGTGCGATTTCATGGCAGCTTCGATCTCATCCAGGAGTTCAAAGCGACGGCGATATTCAGCACGTTTTTTGCTGGCAATCTCTTCCAGGGATTTACGTTCCATTTGCAATGGTAATTGCCAGCGGAAAGTGGACAGTTTTTTTCCGTCGAGGGAACCCCAGAACTCATCATAGCTGGCGTGGAAATGGCGACCTTTGCTCAGGCGATAACGCAATGCACGAAATACATGGCCCTCATCACTCACCGCGTAGATGGCGCTGATGTTTGAGAGTGTTGCCAGCTGGAAAAGGACCTCCATCAGCACACGCTTTGGAAACAGTCCATGACAGGCGCGGGTTGCCAGCTTAATGGTGTCACGGGACACGCTACGGCGAGGACCTTGTAACCCGCCTATAATCAGTACGGATTGGCCATTTTCACGGGCAACGCTAAAGGTGAGGCTCGCAAGCAGTGTGTCTTCGTTGTCACGCAGCCACAATGTACTTTCACCTTCGCGCTCTGCCTTGCTGGCATTGGTTGCGTTGACGGAATAGCAGGCTCCGTCTTTGGCGTGAAACTGTACGATAGACTGCTCTTGTGGACTGGTCAGCGCATTGACAAGCTCTGCATCTTTCAGTGAGTCAATCCATTCATAGTGGCTCACAATCGCTTCCGCACGATCGTTAGCATTCATACCGCGCATAAGATACTGGCGATGCGTTTTACTCGGCAGCGTGATTTGCGATGCCAGCAGCTTGTCGAAGTCATCCCGACGAGACAAGGCTTCGAGCATACGGTGTGTTGACGACCAGAACAGCAAAGAGCGTAAAAGGAATTTCAACCGGTATTCGCGTTTTTGCCAGATGGGGCCTGGAACCCGTTTACCTTTCACCAGATCGGAAATGATAGTTGTGCGATGCGAATGTGGCGCATCGTTTTGCAGGCGCGTATTTGACACGTAAGAACCTCAGATTTTATGCATTGTATATTTTAGGGGGCATGCAAAAGTGGATTAATACTGGCGAGATCTTTATTTCCATTTAGTTTACTGTTTGTTTAGCTTCGTGGAAAGCAACAAAAAAACAGCGCCCTGAGCGCGTCTTTTGTGCGTAGCTATACTGCTTTAGAGGAGGCGCTATGTACCAGAGAATCAATGGTCAAGAGTGGCGGCACGTCTGGGTTGTCAGCGATATTCATGGCTGTTATCAGTGGCTGATGGAGGAATTAAAGCGCTGTCATTTTAATCCATATGAGGATTTGCTTATTTCCGTGGGAGATATCATTGACCGCGGACCAGACAGCGTGAAATGTCTGGAGCTCATGCATGAAAAATGGTTTCGTGCCGTCCGGGGAAACCATGAGCAAATGGCACTTGATAGCCTCGCCAATAATCACTTTGCTCTTTGGGCGATGAATGGCGGGCAGTGGTTTGCGGCGCTTGAAGAAGAGAAGAAGCAGCATGCATTCATATTGCTGGCTGCCTGTCGGGCATTGCCACATATTATTGAAATCACCTGTACAAATGGTCTGAACGTGATTGCACATGCTGATTACCCTGCTGCGGAGTATGCGTGGGGCAAACCCGTCAGTACCCACCGCGTGTTGTGGGAGCGTGAGCGATTAACGGGGTTTATGATTGGGAAAGGCCAGGGGATAAGCGGCGCGGATCACTTTTGGTTTGGGCATACGCCTGTCGATAAACGTTATGATTTTAACAATTTGCATTATATCGATACCGGGGCGGTCTTCGGCGGGGTTCTGACACTGGTGCAACTACAGTAATAAATAACCCGCCTTTGGGCGGGTTCTCTTTAGGTCAGGCAAGACGCATGACCCAGGCATCGGACTTACGATCGTAATGTTCACGGTAAAGAACGGAATGTTCGCCATCAAGAATCGCCGGGATGCTGATCTCGGCATCCCAGGCGTCCAGTTGCATGCACAAATCTGGATCAGATTTGCAGGGGATACTTAACGTTCGGTCACCTTGTGTTTCGCCGCGCAATTCTGCATCGTCGATTTCAAAAGCGCCTATTCGCACGCTGGTTTTCGTCATAATGCTCTCCGGTTTTTGCTGAAAATCTGGTATGACCAGTGTAGGCATACAATTTTTAGCGTAGACAAGGAGAGCAAAAGCGCCAGTAAAAAAATGCGTTTTTTTATGCGCTGCGATCGTTACCGGTAAACAAGCGACCATCACGAACCAGTTCGCGCGGATAGCTGTTTTTCAGTCGTGAACCGACTTTTTTCGCTAACCCTAATGGATAGCCTTGATACGTCACCACCACTTCATCACGCGAAGGACCCTTCTCCGGATAAATATCACGACCACGATACCATTCTTCGGCTTCCTGATGCGTCAGAGCGAATGTGTTTTCATTATCCGCTAATGCAATTACCGCCTCGTGCTGCCAGCGGTAGCCTTTGTTATGAACTTCGGCGAGCCTGATGCCGATGCGTGAAAAACGGACTTTACCGATGAGCGGTTCAATATTGACCGGGAAAAGCCAAATCTCTTTGTCACGTTGCCAGAGGCGAAGATTTTCGTTCCAGACAATTCCTGCTTTGTTTGCCGCCACTTCAGCCTGTGTGGCATCACGTCCTTTAAGCGGTGTGAAGGGGAAATTACCAACTTTGAATGTGGGCGCGGGTAAGGGAGGGATCGCGCGGGTTTTACGCAGGCGTGCCACAAAGAACCCCTCGCAGTCGAAGATCTGCGGGAAAACGTGCAAAAAACCTTCAGGCGTTACCGCGTCGTTTGCCGAGCTAAATAAATCGCCCAGTGGCAGAAACTCGACGGCATCCGGGTATTGTTTTTTAAGCCACAGGCAGACCTCTTCGTTCTCGTCACGGTTTAAGGTGCAGGTGGAGTAGACCAACGTGCCGCCTGGGCGCAACGCGTGGAATGCGCTGTCGATCAATTCGCGCTGTGTGGCGGCTATCTCCCGGTTACTCTCAGCAGACCAGTTCTTCAGTGCGTCAGGATCTTTACGCACCACCCCTTCGCCGGAGCAGGGGGCGTCCAGCAAAATAGCGTCGAAAGCTTCAGGTAATGCCGCGCCAAACACTCGCCCGTCAAAATGCGTCAGGGCAACATTGTGAATACCGCAGCGGCTGATGTTAGCGTGCAAGACTTTAACCCGGCTGGCTGAGAATTCATTCGCGAGGATCGTGCCCCGGTTTTCCATTCGTGCGGCAATCTGGGTGGTTTTTGAACCCGGTGCGGCTGCTACGTCCATGACCCGCTCCGGAGTATTACCCTCCGCGAAGAGGGCCGCGACGGGTAACATGGAGCTGGCTTCCTGAATATAAAACAAGCCGCTCAGGTGTTCTGCGGTGCTACCTAATGGCAGATCGTCTTCGCTATCCCGTTCAATCCAGAACCCTTCTTCACACCACGGAACAGGTGTCAGTTGCCAGTGATAGGGCGATACCCGTTCCAGAAATGCCTCCACGCTGATTTTTAGCGTATTGACGCGAATGCTACGGCGTAGCGGGCGCTGGCAGGCCGCAACAAAATCATCAAAGGAGAGGTGAGAAGGAAGCATCTCGCGCATTTGCGCCAGGAATTGATCGGGAAGAAAGACGGAATTTTGAGCCACGGGCACACCAAAGGGAATAAATCAGGCACGCAGTGTACCACAAAGGCTCCGGTGCGTTGACACCGGAGCCCGTCGATTATCGCGGCAGAGCCGTGCCCCACTCGCGCCATTCTTTTGGTTCACTTTCCAGTAGCAGGAAGTGTTTACCTGGCTGCGCCTTGGGTGCTAACGGTGTGCCAGGCGGCGTCGCGAAGGCAATTCCTCCCCGGATGAACTGATTGAATGTGCCGGTTTTCACCACACCGCCGGTCAGACCAAAGTCCAGCGAATAGCCTGATGCCAGCCAGAATACCGAGTTGTTACGTACGAGATGCTGATAACGTTCGCTAATTCGCAAGGCCACCATCACACGATCGGACAGTGTACCGAGCGTCAGGCCCGTTACTGTACCCACTTCAATACCGCGGAAAAGCACCGGCGTGCCGATGTTAAGTGAACCGGCTTCCGGAACCTCAACCACAATGCTCAGGCCATCAAGATAACGTGAGTCGGTGATGGTGGCTTCCTGCAATTCGAAATCGCGACGGGCATTGCCCTGGCCGGGTTCGACGTTGATGTAAGGCTGCAAAATAGTGTCGAGGTGCTCCACGCCAGCGGCCGAAATTTGTGGTGTGACCACAGAGAAACGTGTTCCTGTGCGGGCGAAGGTTTGTACATATTCCGGGTACAGTACGGCGGTTGCCTGCACTTCGTTGCGGGCGGTGATCAGCGTCAGCTTTTGGATCTGCCCAATATCTATCCCCAGGTAGCGAATTGGCATGCCTTCAGCCAGTTTCCCGGCGTCGAACGCATGCAGTGTAATTTGTCCGCCCACGGCGCGTGCTGCCGTTTCTGAAGGGAACAGAATGCGTTTATCTCCTTTGCGCAGGTTTGCTCCTGCGCCACTAAGATTGTCGAAACTGATCGCCCCCCGCAGAGCACGGGAGAGAGGAGAGGCCTGAACGGTCAGTCCGCTACCGTTGAGTTGCACTTTCGCACCCCCCTCAGCCCAGAACACGCTATTGCGCGTCAATAAATGACGGTACTCTGGTTTGATGTTCAGTTCGATATCAAAAGCATCCGCGCGTGGACGTACGGTAATTACTTCTCCTATCTGAAATTTGCGGTACAACACAACAGAACCGGTCTGGACATCAGGGAGTGTTTCCGCACTTAACGTCAGAGTGGTCGTGGGTAGATCGCTCAGGCTGTTCTCGACCGCTTTGTCCAGATTGGCGTACAGCGGGTAATTCTCGCGTAGCGGCCCCTTTTCACCGGGCAGAATACGAATACCGCCGTTTACCCATTCACTGGCGCTGGCGCCAAGAAATTCAATGCCATCTAGCCCGACTTTAACGTCAACGCGGCTATTGACCACAAATTTGCTGTCGCCATGCAACAGGTCACGGTATTGCGGATCGATGGCGACAGAAAAGGTTACGCCATTCTCTGTCAGCGTACGCTCCAGAACCTGGCCGACCTGGACACCGTGTAAAATCAACGGCTGCCCTGCGTCAATGCCATAGCTTTCGGGGGCATTGAGTGTGACGGTCACAACCCCTGGTTTTTGCAGAAGCGCCTTGTCTGCCGGGGCAATTGTGAATGTGCTGGTAGGTTCGCCATCACCTGGGATCAACTCAAAAGTGCTACCAGTGAGAAGACTGCTGATGCTGGTATCGCTCAGTGACAATTTAGGATTACGTAGTTCTAACCGGGTGTTGCTGCGCAGGAGATCCACAACGCTTGGGTCGACGGTCATTTCTCCGGATACAGAACCGCCAGGGTTAAGCGTCATTTTGGTCAGTTGCCCGACCTGTAATCCCTGATACATCAGTGGAGTCGAGCCGGCTTTTAACCCTTTAGCATCGGGTAACACCAGTTTTACGATCACACCACGCTGGCTGTGCGCCAAATCAGCATAGAGCCCGAAAATATCATCAGCCGTTGCGTCCGCAGAATGCTCCGGGGAATCGAATGCGATTGCGCCATTGACCAGTGCAGCAAGGCTTTCCAGTTTGACCTTCGCCCCGCTTAAGCTGAGGTCCGCGTCGACGCCGGAAACATTCCAGAAGCGGCTGCCTTTTTTGACCAGATTCGTGAAGCGTCGCTCGATTAACACATCGATGGTGACACCTTGTTTGTTTGGGTTAATGGTGTAGTCATACACACGCCCAACGGGGATTTTCCGGAAATAGACCAGCGAGCCACTATTGAGAGATCCTAAATCCGGCGCTTGCAGATGGATCATCAAATCACCGTTGTTCAGACGGTATTTGGGCTGCGTGTCGAGCGCGGTAAAATGGTCCTGAGGCTCACCTTTGCCAGGCATCATACCGATATAGTTACCGCCCACGAGGGCATCAAGTCCGGAGACGCCAGCCAGAGAGGCTTTAGGCGTCACTAACCAGAACTGGGTTTCGCTACGTAACGCATCTTGCATGTCTGACTTAATGCTCGCCCGAACCTGGATCTTATTCAGACTTTTTCCGAGTGTTATCTCCTGAACGGTTCCCACTTCGACGCCCTGGAAACGCACAGGCGTGCGTCCGGCAACAATGCCGTCAGCAGACTGGAAATCAATGGTGATGGTGTTACCGCGATCTTCATAGCTCGTCCAGATTAGCCAGCCGGCGATCATCAGGGCGATAACCGGCAGCAGCCAGAATGGCGAAATACGACGTTTTGTTTTAATTCTCGCTTCAGTCGGCGAAGCGGGCGTTTCCTGACTCATGTGCATCCCAAAGTAAGCGGCTATCCAGCCATTCCACTGCAAGAATAGTCAAAATCACCGCAGAGCCGAAGAAAAACGCTGCGGGTCCCATTGTAAAAGCAAGTAACTGGTCGCGATTAATCAGCGACATCATCAACGAAATCACAAACAAATCCAACATTGACCAGCGGCCAATCCAGGTCACGAGCCGCAGAAGCAAGATTCGCGTGCGTAACCCTTGTTCACATTTAAAGTGAATGCTGACGAGCAGAGTAAACATCACCACTACTTTGGTAAACGGAACGAGGATACTGGCAATGAAAACAACGCCTGCAATTGCGACGTTACTGTGGGCAAGCGAAATGATGCCGGACAGAATAGTATCCTCTTGCCTGCCGCCGTTAACGTAAATAACCGAAATCGGCAGCATGTTGGCGGGTATCAGCAGCACGACTGAAGCAATCAGAGCCGCCCAACATTTCTGTAGGCTATTGTTGCGTCGAAGCCTTAACGGAATATGGCAACGTGGGCATCGACCTCTGGCATCAGGCTGGCCGGTGTAATGACAGCCCAGACAGACGCGGAGATTCGCATCCGGGCGTGTGGCGGGGCGTTGCGGGTAAAAGCGTTCCCAAAGCTGCTCTACATTCAGGTGGATAAGCGTCAGAATGCTAAGTAATACCAGTGAGATGAAGGCAATCAGACCAATGCCAGGCTGTAAAAAAGCATAGTCTTGTACCTTAATAGATGCGACGCCAATACCGACCAGATAAATGTCGAGCATTACCCACTCTTTGAGTTTTTCGAGCATCAACAGGACTGGGCGTAAGTTCATTCCAAGGATGTTGCCAAACCACAAATAGGCAATGGCTGCGACCAGTATCAGTGGCGCACCTATAGTACAAAACAGGACCATTGTTGCGGTCAGTGGATCGCCCTGACGGGTCATTTGCCAAATTCCCTGAAGTACGTTGGCATCAATACGAACCCCAAGAAGATAGAGTTTGAGCAGTGGCTCACTCCAGGCAAAAGGCATTAACATCAGCATGGTGACGGCCATGGCGGCGAGTCGGGTCAACGACCAGTCACGTCCATCGCGGATTTTGGCGTTACAGCGTGGGCAAAACGCACTTTGATGCGATTTCATCTTCGGCAACATAAAAAGCGTATCGCACTGAGGGCAACGCTGATAATGTGCACGAGGCAGCGCATCGCTGACCGCATGGACTGTTATTTTTTTTGCCGGCGTAATTTTGGGTGTTTTTAAGGCCATCAGTCGCGCATAAATTAGAATTGTTAAGTGTTATCTTAACTCATGAATGGAATCATCTTGAGCATGAGCGCATTTAATGCTTATTTAAATAGGCTATGCAGTAATTTTGTAAGACAACCAAGTGATTGAATAATGAACAAAACAGAATTCTACGCGGATCTGAACCGCGATTTTCAGGCATTGATGGCAGGTGAGACCAGCTTCTTAGCCACTCTGGCAAATACAAGTGCATTATTGTTTGAGCGTCTGACTGACGTGAACTGGGCCGGTTTTTATCTTCTTGAAGACGATACGCTGGTGCTTGGGCCATTCCAGGGCAAGATTGCCTGTGTGCGTATCCCCGTTGGTCGCGGTGTGTGCGGTACTGCGGTTGCACAGAATCAGGTACAGCGCGTAGAAGATGTTCATGCTTTCGATGGACACATAGCCTGCGATGCTGCCAGCAATGCTGAAATCGTTCTTCCGCTGGTGGTGAAAAATCAGATTATTGGTGTTCTGGATATCGACAGCACGGCCTTCAGCCGCTTTACATCTGAGGATGAACAAGGGTTGCGTGAGCTGGTTGGACATCTGGAAAATGTACTGGTAGCGACCGATTATCAAAAATTCTTTGCGAGCGTCGCAGGATAATCAACGGATAACGTAGCATTTACTGATGGCGTCATTATAATGACGCCTGTTCATGCCTGCGCTAGTTGGCAACGTCCGTTGTAATCAGGAAATTTCATGGAAAATCAACCTAAGTTGAATAGCAGTAAAGAAGTTATCGCATTTCTGGCTGAGCGTTTCCCGCAGTGCTTTAGCGCTGAAGGCGAAGCTCGTCCCCTGAAAGTCGGTATTTTTCAGGATCTGGTAGCGCGAGTTGAGGGTGAGATGAATCTCAGTAAAACCCAACTTCGTTCCGCTCTGCGTCTTTATACGTCGAGCTGGCGCTACCTGTACGGTATCAAACCGGGCGCAACCCGAGTCGACCTCGACGGCAACCCTTGTGGTGAGCTGGATGAGCAGCATGTTGAGCACGCACGTAAACAACTGGAAGAAGCGAAAGCGCGCGTCCAGGCTCAGCGTGCAGAACAGCAGGCTAAAAAACGCGAAGCCGCAGCGGCAAATGGCCAGGAAGAAACCCCTCGTCGTGAACGTAAACCACGTCCTGCACCGCGTCGTAATGACAATAGCGATCGCAAGCCGCGTGCTGATAAACCAGCAGCTAAAGCCCCTCGTGCGCCTCGCGAAGAGCAGCGCCACACGCCAGTTTCTGACATTTCCGCGTTAAGCGTGGGTCAGGCTCTGAAAGTAAAAGCGGGTAACAATGCGATGGACGCCACCGTACTGGAAATCACCAAAGATGGCGTTCGAGTACAGCTGACTTCTGGTATGTCAATGATTGTACGCGCAGAACACTTGTTGTTCTGAAACGGAGGCCAAGCCTGGCATGAACACTTTTTTTAAGCTCACCGCGCTGGCTGGCCTGTTTGCTATAACAGGTCACGCTTTCGCTGTGGACGATATTACGCGTGTTGATCAAATTCCTGTATTAAAGGAAGAAACACAGCACGCGACGGTGAGTGAACGCGTGACGTCGCGTTTCACTCGTTCGCATTATCGTCAGTTTGATCTCGATCAGGCCTTTTCGGCCAAAATCTTCGACCGCTATCTGAACTTGCTGGATTACAGCCATAACGTATTGCTGGCCAGCGATATCGAACAGTTCGCAAAACGTAAATCCGACGTGGGCGATGAGCTACGTTCTGGTAAGTTGGATCTGTTCTACGACCTGTATAATTTGTCACAAAAGCGCCGCTTTGAACGTTATCAATATGCGCTGAAAGTGCTGGAGCGTCCAATGGACTTTACCGGCACTGACACCTTCAATCTGGACCGCAGTAAAGCGCCCTGGCCGAAAGATGAAGCCGAGTTGAATGCGCTGTGGGACGCGAAAGTTAAGTATGATGGGCTGAGCCTCAAACTCACCGGTAAAGATGATAAAGAGATTCGTGAAACTCTGACGCGTCGTTATAAATTTGCCATTCGTCGCCTCGCGCAGACCAACAGTGAAGATGTTTTCTCACTGGCAATGACTGCGTTCGCTCACGAAATCGACCCGCATACAAACTACCTTTCCCCGCGTAACACCGAGCAATTCAACACTGAAATGAGCTTGTCTCTGGAAGGTATTGGCGCGGTGCTGCAGATGGATGATGACTATACCGTGATCAACTCAATGGTCGCGGGTGGTCCTGCATCCAAAAGTAAAGCGATTAGCGTAGGCGATCGCATTGTGGGTGTGGGTCAGACAGGACAGAATATTGTCGACGTGATCGGCTGGCGTCTTGATGACGTTGTGGCTTTGATCAAAGGCCCGAAAGGCAGCAAGGTACGCCTTGAGGTTCTGCCTGCAGGCAAAGGCACGAAAACCCGTATCGTTACCCTGACCCGTGAACGGATCCGCCTGGAAGATCGCGCGGTAAAAATGTCAGTGAAAACGGTGGGTAAAGAGAAGGTGGGTGTTCTGGATATTCCCGGCTTCTACGTTGGTTTGACGGACGATGTAAAAGTACAGTTGCAGAAACTGGATAAGCAGAATGTCAGTAGCATCATCATTGATTTGCGTAGCAACGGTGGTGGCGCATTGACGGAAGCTGTCTCCCTTTCCGGTCTGTTTATCCCATCGGGTCCTGTGGTTCAGGTGCGTGATAACAACGGTAAAGTGCGTGAAGATGCAGACACTGATGGTGTGGTTTATTACAAAGGCCCACTGGTGGTACTGGTCGACCGCTTCAGTGCTTCGGCGTCCGAAATCTTTGCCGCAGCGATGCAGGATTATGGCCGCGCACTGATCGTCGGTGAACCGACCTTCGGTAAAGGTACGGTACAACAATATCGTTCACTGAATCGTATTTATGATCAGATGCTGCGTCCAGAGTGGCCTGCACTGGGTTCCGTCCAGTACACCATTCAGAAATTCTACCGTGTGAATGGCGGCAGTACGCAGCGTAAAGGCGTCACCCCGGATATCATGATGCCAACGGGTACGGAAGAGACCGAAACGGGTGAAAAGTTTGAAGATAATGCGTTGCCGTGGGATAGCATTAATGCCGCGACATACGTTAAATCTGGCGACATGACCCAGTTTGGCCCTGAACTGCTGAAAGATCATAATGATCGTATTGCCCAGGATCCTGAATTCCAGTACATCATGAAGGACATTGCTCGATTCAATGCTCTGAAGGATAAGCGGAATATTGTTTCTCTCAATTATGCCCAGCGTGAGAAAGAGAACACCGAGGATGATGCAACACGTCTGGCGCGTATTAATGACCGCTTTAAACGTGAAGGTAAGACTCCGCTTAAAAAACTGGAGGATCTGCCTAAGGATTACCAGGAGCCTGATCCGTACCTGAATGAGACGGTGCATATCGCCCTCGACCTGGCACATCTGGAAAAAGAAAAGCCCGCTGAGCAACCAACTCCGGCAAAATAACCCCCAACAGGCACAAGATATTGTGCCTGTTTTTTTAGTTCTGCATCTTCCCGTCAAGCAGATTTTCAATTGTGTAAAGTTGTGTCTTTCTGGTGACTTACGCACGCTGAATCCTTGAAAATAGCCACAATACCCATACGATGTGGGTAATCGCATAGTGCGTTTTGTTAAACTGAGGTTAAAAGAAAATTATGATGCGAATCGCGCTCTTCCTGCTCACCAACCTGGCGGTTATGGTGGTTTTCGGGCTCGTGCTAAGCCTGACAGGAATTCAGTCGAGCAGCGTTCAGGGCCTGTTAATTATGGCGCTGCTGTTTGGTTTTGGTGGCTCCTTCATCTCACTGTTAATGTCGAAGTGGATGGCGTTGAAGTCTGTCGGTGGCGAGGTTATCGAACAACCACGTAACGATATGGAACAATGGTTAATGAACACCGTTGCGCAGCAATCCCGTCAGGCGGGTATTGCCATGCCGCAGGTTGCTATTTACCACGCTCCGGATATTAACGCGTTCGCAACGGGGGCTCGGCGTGATGCGTCGCTTGTCGCTGTCAGCACCGGGTTGTTGCAAAACATGAGCCGTGACGAGGCTGAAGCGGTGATTGCTCACGAAATTAGCCATATCGCAAACGGAGATATGGTGACCATGACCCTTATTCAGGGTGTGGTGAACACCTTCGTGATCTTCATTTCCCGTATTCTGGCGCAGATTGCGGCTGGGTTCATGGGGGGCAACCGTGATGACGGTGAGGAAAGCAATGGTAACCCTCTGATCTATTTCGCAGTTTCGATGGTACTGGAGCTGGTATTCGGCATCCTGGCAAGCATCATTACCATGTGGTTCTCCCGTCACCGTGAATTCCACGCGGATGCGGGTTCTGCGAAACTGGTTGGGCGTGAGAAGATGATTGCTGCGCTACAGCGACTGAAAACCAGCTATGAGCCGCAGGAAGCGACCAGCATGATGGCCTTCTGCATAAACGGTAAATCGAAATCGCTGAGTGAGCTGTTTATGTCTCACCCGCCGCTGGATAAGCGTATCGAAGCCCTGCGTAGTGGCGAATACATCAAATAACTAAAGGTGTTTGCCGGAGATTCCGGCAAACACGTCTAACGTTCCAAAGGCCGGGTATAGCATCATCGCCACCCGGTTTTTTTACGCCTCAGTTCGGGGTTGGGTCACACGCAGACCGCTTATAATGGCAGCGAAAGTGGCAAGTGAGCCGGCCAGCAGCAGGGCAACATGTGTACCGCTTTGGCCTGAAAGATTGAACATCAAAGCGACCAGTGCTGCGCCTGTACTTTGTCCAAGTAAACGCGCAGTGCCCAGCATTCCGCTGGCTCCGCCACTCCGGTTTCGTGGAGCTGCGGTGATAATCGTATGGTTGTTAGGTGACTGGAACAGACCAAAACCTGCGCCACACAACACCATGCGCCAGATGATGTCGGCATCTGTTGGTGATGACGGCAACAGCGCGAGGGCAAAAAGACCTGCTGCCATCACCAGTAGCCCCAGAGCCCCCAGTAAACCTGCATGAACTCGCTCAATAAGATAACCTGCCAGTGGAGCCATCACCATTGTCGCCAGCGGCCATGGAGTGAGAAGTAACCCTGTTTCGACTTCGGTACGGCCGACGATGCTTTGCAGGAAAAAGGGCAGAGATACCAGGGCCAACATTTGGGCGCAGAAGGAGCAAATGGATGTACCGATGGAAAGCGAAAACAGTGGAATACGCAACAAGTCGACAGGCAGCAGTGGAACAGGCATCGCCAACTGGCGACGCACAAAGAAGAAACCAATGACCAGCATCGCCACGATTTCGACTGCGATTAATGCGAGTGATTGCCCTTGAGCAAAGCCGCTAAGCGCAGTAATGAGCAGACCGAAGGTCAGGGCATTCATCACAGCACTGGGCAGATCGAAACGTGGGGCGGTGCTTTTTGCGCCATTAGCAGGTAAAAAGCGAAGGGCAAAAACCAAGGCAATGACCCCAAGCGGTACATTAATCAAAAACAGCCATTGCCAGGATGCGACGGACAAGATGGCTGCAGCAATAGTGGGGCCAGCAGCGGAAGAGACAGCCACAATGAATGAGTTAATGCCCATGCCACGCCCAAGGTGACGTTGTGGATAGATGAGGCGTATTAACGCTGTGTTGACGCTCATTAAGGCCGCCCCTCCAAAACCTTGCGCGATACGGGCTATGGTCAGGGTGTGAAGTGAATCAGACAAAGCGCAAAACAGAGAGGTCAGCGTAAAAACCACCAGACCACATTGATAAACGCGGCGGTAACCAAACATATCACCCAGAAAAGAGAGTGAAAGCAAAGAGACAACAATGGCTATCTGATACGCGTTAACTATCCAGATGGAACTGGCAGGAGAGGCGTGCAGATCGCTGGCGATAGTGGGTAATGCAACGTTAGCAATTGCACCGTCGAGAACCGCCATTGAAATGCCAATAATGATTGTGGCAATTGCGCCATAGCGCTGGGGCAATGGCAGACCATCGGAAAGGTTTTTTTCCATTATTGATGAATAGCTCAGTGTGTAATTATTCTCAGAGTAACTATTTTAGCATTGTTAATTCGGTTTTATGTCGCAGATTTGTAACGAAGTAAACGCGGATTGATTGCAGGGAGCCGACCGTGAATTTATAATAAAAACCGGTTCTGATTTTTATAAAACACTCTCTATGAGGTGATAAATGGCAATCGCAGATTTGGATAAGCAGCCAGATTCTGTTTCTTCCGTGCTGAAGGTGTTTGGCATCTTGCAGGCGCTCGGAGAAGAGCGTGAAATTGGTATTACAGAGTTGTCGCAGCGTGTGATGATGTCGAAAAGCACCGTTTATCGCTTTTTGCAAACCATGAAATCTCTGGGTTATGTCGCGCAAGAAGGTGAGTCTGAAAAATACTCTCTGACGCTGAAGTTGTTTGAATTAGGTGCTCGGGCGTTGCAAAACGTAGATCTCATCCGTAGTGCCGATATTCAGATGCGCGAACTCTCTCGTCTGACGAAAGAGACGGTTCACCTGGGGGCGCTGGATGAAGACAGTATTGTCTATATCCACAAAATTGACTCTATGTACAACCTGCGTATGTATTCGCGTATTGGCCGACGTAATCCACTCTATAGTACCGCGATTGGTAAAGTACTGTTGGCCTGGCGCGATCGCGAAGAGGTAGTGCAAATCCTCGAAGGGGTTGAGTACAAACGTAGTACGGACCGCACTATCACCAGTACCGATGAGCTATTAACGGTACTGGATCAGGTTCGTGTACAGGGTTACGGCGAAGATAACGAAGAACAGGAAGAAGGCTTGCGTTGCATTGGTGTTCCTGTATTTGACCGTTTTGGCGTGGTTATCGCGGGGCTGAGTATCTCTTTCCCAACACTGCGCTTCTCGGAAGAGCGTTTGCACGAATACGTTGCGATGTTACATACCGCAGCCCGGAAAATCTCCGAGCAGATGGGTTACAACGACTATCCGTTTTAACGTATTAACGGAAATAAAAACGCCGCACATGTGCGGCGTTTTTTTGTGGGCCAATAGTTATAAATTAGCCATTATCAATAACGACAGCCATCTTACGCAGAACAGGGCAGTTCGTCAGGCCGATAAAGCCGCTGTTCGAATGGAGATACTGCGCTGTGCTGATGCCTTGCGCTGTGATGTACTTGCACTGGATACCTAAGCCAGCAGCGTTCTCGGCGCTTCCTACCAGTATGCCGTAACCCGACAGCAGCAGGCCAATCCACAGAATTGCCAATACAACAATGGTTCGAATGAGTAGACGCATCATGCCTCTTTTTCTTACTTGTCATACTATTAAGCGTATCCAGTTTATGCCATGAAGCAAGAGTATGATTCTGAAAAAACACTTGATGCAGTTACAGTTAGTCCTTGTTTAAGATAAGCGTGATAACCTGGACACATCAGGTCTTAAGACGGAGTGTGGAGTGAAAAAAATACGCTGGGTAATTCTGGTTATTGTGCTGATAGCAAGCGTTGTGCTTTGGACGCAAACTATCAATGTGATGTGCGATCAGGATGTACAGTTTTTTAGCGGCGTTTGCGTAATCAATAAATTTATCCCGTGGTAAGACGCATTTTTTCTCAAGATGATTTCCTTCTTTCCCACCAGTGGTAAAATGGGTGCTTTTATTGAGGTGGTGAAATGGGTGAGTTACAAAATTCGGGGCTGCTGAACATGGCATCCCTGGTGGTCTCTTTGGTCGTACTGATTGTAGGGCTGGTTCTTTGGTTTTTTGTTAATCGCGCCAGTTCTCGCACCAGCGAGCAGATCGAACTGTTGGAAGCGCTGCTCGATCAGCAAAAACGACAGAATGCCTTGCTGCGTCGACTATGTGAAGCAAACGAACCTGAAGAGAAAGAAGCACCAAAAGAAGCGTCAGCGGAAGTGAAAGAAGACGAAGGCGACGATGATTTTATTCGCCTGGTTGCTGAGCGTTAATCTGCCGTAAGTGGGAGGTGGCTGTGGTCCGGAAGAATCCCTGGTATGACCCCTCCCTGAAACATCACACGCCGACCGGTTTTCGTAATACCTATTCTGTCGAACACCGGCCTGGTGATGTCGATCGCTGGCGCAAAGAGCGTAAACAGGCGAGCTTACCCAAACCTCCCTCAGCGGGCTATGCCGCATTTATCAGTGAATGGTGGCAACCTGTTGAACTGAATGATGTACAGGCCGACGCAGTTTGGTGGCTGGGTCATGCGAGCCTGCTGCTGCGAATGGATGGTAACTACATTCTTACCGATCCGGTTTTTTCCCGACGCGCATCACCAATACCCTTTTGAGGTCCTGAACGTAAAACCCCGCCAGCCATTACCGTAGAAAAACTCCCGCACCTTGATGCGCTGGTTATCTCTCATAATCATTATGATCATCTCGATGTTGCTACGGTTCATCGCATATTGCGGCGTTTTCCCGATGTGAGCCTCTTTGTACCTTTGGGGTTGGCAAGCTGGTTTCGCCGGCGTGGGGCGAAAAATGTGTTTGAACTTGACTGGTGGCAAAGCGTCATTTGGCAAGGGATGACAGTGACTGCCGTTCCGGCTCAGCACTGGAGTATGCGTACATTGTGGAATCGCAACCAGTCGCTTTGGTGTGGTTGGGTATTTGAGGGCCGCAATCATCGTTTCTGGTTTAGTGGTGATACGGGATTTTCTCCTGATTTGCTCAGCATACCTGAACGACTCGGAAAAATTGATGCCGCAGCGTTACCGATTGGAGCCTATGCACCACGGTGGTTCATGTCAGCCCATCATATGGATCCGCAGAGTGCCGTGTCGCTTTGGCTGCAACTGGGCCAGCCACTCGCCTTTCCGATCCATTGGGGCGTTTTTGAATTGGGGGATGAGTCCCTTGATGACCCTGTTTGTGAGTTAACACAGACACTCTCTAATTTAGCAGCAGTAAATGATTCATTCAGGATACTTAAAGTTGGTGAATATTTATCCTTGTAAACAATATGTCGTTCTATTGCATATATTCTGTATTTGAAGCCCTTAACTATTGTTTTATTTTAATCGAAACGTTTTGCTTGCCTTCTTTTGAGGCAGAGTCATAAAAATTTCATTATTTTGGTGCATATAGGACAATTATTAATTGTCTAATTTTAATACAAAGCAAGAGAGTGTATTAACATTGAATTGTCATCATAACAATCCCGATGCGTTACGATGATTTCAGCATAACTTTTCATAAATTGTTCTAACTCAATCATTGCAATCAAGAAACTTTTTTTGAGGTGTAGACGGGGTGAAATGATTGAGCTATGGTAAAAAAGTCTTAGATTACAGCGGTTGTTAACACAACGGAAAGCGCGTAAGACTGGCTATGCGGTTCCTGCTCATTACGCATAATTGTGCAGTATGTTGCAGGGCAGCATCGGAATTTGTGCAGCGGATCTAGACACGTTTAAAAATGGCTTGCCATAATTAACGTTGTATGTGATAACACGTTTTGGGTCAAACGAGGTACAGTTCTGTTTATGTGTGGCATTTTCAGTAAAGAAGTCCTGAGTAAAGACGTTGTCGTTGAATACCGCTTCTCTGCCGAACCTTATATTAGTGCCTCAAGCAGTAATGTCTCAGTTTTATCTAAGTCAATGCCTGCGGGCTAAGAAAACACTCTAAGGAATTTTGCAAATGGCAAAGATTAAAGGTCAAGTTAAGTGGTTCAACGAGTCTAAAGGTTTTGGTTTCATTACTCCTGCTGACGGCAGCAAAGACGTGTTCGTACACTTCTCTGCAATCCAGGGTAATGGCTTCAAAACTCTGGCTGAAGGCCAGAACGTTGAGTTCGAAATTCAGGACGGCCAGAAAGGTCCGGCTGCAGTTAACGTAACCGCTATCTGATCGAACCTCTGCTGACAGAAGTGCATTCGCGCTTCGCACTCAGACATAAAGCCTCGCGTTTCGCGGGGCTTTTTTATTACCTTATCTTTCAGAATATTACGAATTCGCTCCTTGTTAGTAACTTGTTGCAAAGCTACGAGGTTTTTAGCATAGTTTTTTCCCCATCTGGACGTCTTTTCTCGTTAAATCATGGCGTTGTTTAACAAACCTGGGGTTCAGGTGAAAAAGAAAACTATCACTTCTGCCGGAAGCTTTACGCCGGCTCGTTTTGCACTGCTGTGTTTTGCCATTTTCTGTAGTCTGGCATTTCTGTTGGGGCGTGTCGCCTGGCTGCAGATTGTTAAACCTGACAATCTGGTTAAACAGGAAGATATGCGCTCATTACGTGAGGTGGCAATTGATTCACCAAGGGGAATGATCGTCGATCGTGAAAACCGACCTCTCGCAGTAAGTGTTCCGGTAAGAGCTGTGTGGGCCGATCCTAAAACGGTGCTGGCAAAAGGCGGTGTCGGGTTTGATGATCGTTGGCAGGCGCTTGCAAATGCGCTCCATATTTCTCTTAGTACTCTGGCATCCCGAATTAACAGTAATCCACAAGGACGTTTTATCTATCTCGCACGCCAGGTTGACCCTTCACAGGCGCAGTGGATCGACAAACTCAATTTGCCTGGTATCAATTTACGCGATGAATCCCGGCGCTTTTACCCAGCAGGGCATGTTGCTGCGAATCTCATTGGGTTTACCAACATTGATGGGCAAGGTATCGAAGGTATTGAAAAAAGCTTTAACGCACAGCTCACAGGCAAGGCGGGTGTCAGACAGGTGAGGGAAGATCGCTACGGGCATGTCATCGAGAATCTGACGGAGAATGCGCCAGTACCTGCACATAACATCCAGTTGAGTATTGATGAACGCCTGCAAACGATCACAGAAGATGCGCTGGATAATGCCGTTGTCTGGAATAAAGCCGATTCAGGCGCATCCGTTTTGATCAATGTGCAAACCGGTGAGATCCTCTCCATGGCGAGTTTCCCGGACTATAACCCAAATAATCGTGATGGTGCTACGCTCAATGATTTCCGCAATCGTGCCATTAGCGATACCTTTGAACCGGGCTCTACGGTTAAACCTCTGGTGCTGATGACCGCACTACAGCAAGGTCTGGTACAGCCTGATAGCGTCATTGATACTCATCCCTATACACTTGATGGGCATCGGATCCGCGATGTTGGTTATTATCCCGAGCTGAGCATGACAGGTATTTTGCAAAAATCGAGTGATACCGGCGTTTCCCGCTTATCGTTGGCTATGCCTATCCAGCGACTGCTTGATACGTACAAGAGTTTTGGCTTTGGTACGACAACGGGTCTTGGTTTAACCGGTGAAAGTGATGGGTTAGTACCCCAGCGTAAATTCTGGAGTCAACTGGACCGAGCAACGTTTGCCTTTGGTTATGGCCTGATGGTGACGCCATTACAACTGGCACATGTTTACGCGACAATTGGCAGCTATGGGCTTGAGCGTCCCTTATCGATCACTCGGATCGATCCTCCGGTGATCGGTCACCGGGTAATGCCTGAAAACATTGCTCATGAAGTTGAGCATATGATGGAAAGTGTCGCACTACCAGGCGGCGGAGGGATTAAGGCTGCTGTTCGCGACTATCGTGTGGCGGTAAAAACTGGTACAGCCAAAAAAATTGGTGATGACGGTAAATATGTCGACAAGTATGTTGCCTACACGGCAGGTGTTGCACCTGCCAGCAATCCGAGATTCGCGCTGGTGGTGGTGATCAATGATCCACAAAATGGCGATTACTATGGTGGAGCTGTGTCTGCACCGGTTTTTAGCGAGATAATGGGTAATGTTCTGCGTATTGAAAATGTTCAGCCTGATGGATTACCTGCAGATTCCAGCCATCTTATTGTGATGCGTTAACCCAGGCGTTTTCTACCAGGGCGAATAGCGGTACACTTTCGCCCTTTCAATATTGTCTGGAGTCACTATGTCTTTCAGTTGTCCACTTTGCCATGCCCGGTTAATGCGCTCTGAGAAAAGTTTCATTTGTCCGCAGGGGCATCAATTTGATATGGCAAAAGAGGGATACGTGAATCTTCTTCCTGTCCAATATAAGCGGTCCCGTGACCCGGGAGACAGCGCGGAGATGATGCAGGCACGACGGGCATTTCTTGATGCCGGACATTATCATCCCCTCAGGGAAACCGTTGCAGGCATCCTGAAAGAAATACTTCCTGAAAGCGCGGCAGCAATCCTTGATATCGGGTGTGGTGAAGGTTACTACACTGCGATGTTTGCCGATGTGGCGCGTGAGAAGGGGGCTGAAACCTATGGTCTTGATGTCGCAAAAGTGGCTATCCGTGCGGCCGCAAAACGTTATTCGCAGGTGGTATTCTGTGTGGCATCCAGTCACAGGTTGCCATTTGATGATGAAAGTATGGATGCTGTCATCCGTATCTATGCTCCCTGTAAGGCAGAAGAACTTGCACGAGTCGTCAAACCCGGAGGCTGGGTGATTACAGTCACGCCGGGGCCACGACATCTTATGGAACTGAAAGGGCTGATCTACAATGAGGTGCACTTGCACGCATCGCATTCTGAACAACTGGCCGGTTTTGCGCTGAAACAAGAACTGTCTGTGGCCTATGATATGTCGCTGAAGGGAGAGGAAGCCGTCGCCTTGTTACAAATGACACCATTTGCCTGGAGAGCGAAACCGGAAGTGTGGGAAACGTTAGCGAAACAAGCTGAGTTTTGCTGCCAGACAGATTTCAGTATCCACTGCTGGCAGCGAGAAGATTAACCGGCGAAGTGGGCCCACAGAATTTGAGCCCCGATTCCGATCAGGACAATACCGCCGAGGATCTCGGCGCGTTTGCCAAGCAGTGGACCGATGAATCGACCGACCATCATACCCAGCGTGGACATGATCAATGTGGCACAGCCAATAGCCAGGGCGGTGGCAATAATATTGACCTGCAGGAATGCCAGGCCGACGCCGACCGCCATAGCATCAAGGCTCGTCGCGATAGCGGTTGTTACCAGTAGCCAGAAACCATGGCGATGCTGAGGTTCTTCGTCTTCATCGCTGTTCCCACGAAAACCTTCAATGACCATTCGCCCGCCCAGAAATACCAGCAGTACAAATGCAATCCAGTGGTTCCATTCCAGAACAAATTGACTGGCCAGCATTCCCATTGCCCAGCCAACCAGAGGCGTCAGCGTTTCGATAGCACCAAAGATAAGACCTGTACGTAGTGCTTCAGAGAATTTTGGTTTGTGGAGCGTAGCACCTTTACCAATAGAGGCTGCAAAGGCGTCCATTGACATGCCAAAGGCAAGAAGGATCGTAGCTGAGATATTCATGTGTGCGTCCAGACCGGGGATATCCATATGACACATCACTGCCCCCAGTAAACAGCAGTTGATGTATCTATGGTCTCGCCTGATCCTCTTTGCACCCAGAAAAGTGCAGAAAGCGATCCGTACGTGCCACGTTTTTCAACGAGTATGTTGACACGCACATTTCCTGAAAACAGGAAATCGGCTACTCCCCAACGACGGGCGCAACCTTAACATATTTTGAGAATATAAAACAACAACAGGAAAGTATTAATTCATTAACTAATTGATAACGATTTTCATTTAGATTTAATCGTGAAAGAAACGTTAATAAATATACGTGAATTAAATGGCATAATATAGCTTTGGCTATATATATATTGCATAAAATTATCGCAATATATAGCCAATGCTATAATATTAACTCATTGAATATTAACCATTAATTTGTATATTTTCTCCAGATCATCAATATTTTTAACCCGAATTAGCAGACGTCGCTGTTCTAATTGCATGACCAGAACGCCATCCTCAGATAAATTCATCTCTTTAATACGGTTATATTCTATCCACACATTAGCAAAGAAAAATCCGCGATTTTTAAAGAGTATTTTCGGTGTGCGGATCCAAAACAGGTAAACGGCCATTAATGCCAGCGCACATAATAACCATGTGGTTAATATTGCACCGTGGTTCATTACATTATTGTAAATCAGGATCATCACCAGACCCGCGAAGATGAAGGCATCGACGCGTCCGCGGCGCAGGAGAGGGATGGTAAGCAGCGTCTCGCCATTGCGGCGGGGCATAATGAATTCGTCATAGATGGCGTAAGCCAGAAGGGCAACAATAAACAAAACCAACACGATGTCCGTGACAGTCATTCTACCTCCAGATAAAAAAACCGGGGGCATGCCCCCGGTTGCGTTACACGATAACTTACAGACCTAACAGGCCGATAGCATAGCCGACGATGCCGATGACAAAGAAGCCAACGATGATCCACAGCGCATTCACTTTCTTACGCAGCAGCCACATACAGGCGAAGGTCAACAACAGTGGGACCAGGCCCGGCATCAGTTGGTCGAGGATAGTTTGCACGGTAGTAACACGAGTCTGACCATCCTGACCAGTGATGGTGGAAACCACCAGTGGTATGTTGACGTGCGTCCACTTGTTAACCAATGCGCCCATAACAAACAGGCCGAGAATTGACGCCCCTTCGGTCAGTTTCTGCAGGAAGCCACCGCCCATATCTTTAACGATATCGACACCTTTGCTGTAACCGTAAGCTACGCCGTAGTAGCGGGTTAACAGACGGACCGCGTTGAAGAGGATAAAGAACAACAATGGGCCGAGCAGGCTGCCACTCATCGCGATGCCTGCACCGAGAGCTGCAAACACAGGACGAACCGTACCCCAGAAGATGGGGTCACCAACACCCGCCAATGGTCCCATCAGGCCAACTTTGATACCGTTGATTGCACCATCGTCAATCTCTGCACCGTTTGCGCGTTGTTCTTCCATTGCCAGTGTTACACCCAGAACTGGCGCGGCAACATAAGGATGGGTGTTAAAGAATTCCAGATGGCGTTTAATCGCCTGGCGGCGCGCTTCATTGTTCTCCGGATACAGGCGTTTAATTGCCGGAACCATAGAAAAACAGAAGCCCAGCGCTTGCATACGTTCGAAGTTCCATGAACCCTGGAACAGGTTAGAACGAATGAACACGCCACGAATATCACCCGGAGTGAGTTTCTTCTCAGTGGTAGTTTTAGTCATATCAACCATTTCGCTCACCTGCTAGTCCAGTTCGTTATCGAGATCGTTGTTACCAGCAGCCTGCGCTGGTGCACCCACTACGCGGTTATATTTCGGGCTAAGCTGGATGTACAGAATAGCCATTACTGCGCCAATCACACCCAAAGCAACGAGGTTGAAGTTAGTGAACGCCGCAGTCACGAAGCCGAGATAGAAGAACGGCATCAGGTAGCCCGCGCGCATCATATTGATGACCATTGCGTAACCGACTACAACGATCATGCCACCTGCGATATTCAGACCACCGGTAACGACTTCTGGAATCGCATTCAGCAGGCCCTGCACTTCGCTAGTACCGACAGAAATAGCAACGATGACCGCTGGAATGGCAATACGCATCGCCTGCAGGAACAGAGACGAAACGTGGAGCCATGAAAGTGCCGTCAGGTTTCCGCTGTCAGCGGCTTTATCAGCCGCGTGCTGGAAGGCAACGGTGATAGTACGAACGATAATGGTCAGAACCTGACCCGCAGCTGCCAGCGGGATTGCAAGCGCAATACCAGCACCAATATTTTGGTGACCCGCGATGACCAGAACGGTAGAGATGATGGATGCCAGTGCTGCATCAGGTGCAACAGCTGCACCAATGTTCATCCAGCCCAACGCAATCATTTCCAGCGTACCACCGATGATGATGCCGGTTTTCATGTCACCCAAAACGGCGCCAATTAACGTACAGGCCACCAGAGGGCGGTGGAACTGAAATTCATCAAGTACGGATTCCATACCCGCAATACACGCAACGATGAACACCAGCACAATCTGAAGAGTGGTAATCTCCATTGTACTTCTCCTATAACATAAGCTTTATGTGAAAAATCAGCGTGGGGTTATTTCCCAACTTTGCCGATCAAATCCATCATTTTCAGTTTCTGGTCAGTGGAAACCTTACGGGCTTCCAGCTCAATACCGCGTGCATTTAGCTTGTTGAATGCTTCGATATCTTTCTCATCGACTGAAATCGCGTTATTCACCTGCGTTTTACCCTGACGGAAAGCCATACCGCCGATATTAACTGAGGTGAGTTTCACTCCCCCCTCAACCACACGCTCAACGTCAGTGGGGTTGGTGAAGAGGAGCATTACACGCTCACCCGCATATTTCGGGTTGTTGTAGACGCGGATCATCTTGGCAACATCCACAACGTGGGCAGTCACGCCCGGAGGTGCGACCTGGGTGAGAAGCGTTTTACGTACGGTGTCTGCCGCGACTTCATCGCTAACCACAATGATGCGTTTGACGTTCGTTTCTTTCGTCCAGCGAGTTGCCACCTGACCGTGAATCAAACGGTCATCGATACGTGCAAGCCCGATAACCATGTAATCGTTCGGCCCCATGGGTTTCGAGGGTGCAGCCGCTTTAACTGCAGCAGCAACAGGTGCAGGCTTCGCGACCGATTGTGCTTTGAGCGCTTTCACGCCTTCACGACCCGTTTCGACCGCCAGCGCAACCAATTCGTCAAAACTCGGATTGTCATCGCGTGCCATCAGTGTTTCCACCAGCATGGGAATATTTACGCCTGCGACAACTTCATAATGCTCTTTATCGACGACAATGCGGCTGGCAGCATTGAATGGACTGCCTCCCCATGTATCAACGAGAAATAGCACGCCTTTGCTGGTGTCCAGTTTCTCCAGCTGAGCAGTGTATTTTTCAATCAGCGTTTCGGCATTTTCACCGGGAACGAAATCGATCCAGCCGACGTTTTCCTGCTCGCCCAGCAGCATTTCTGCTGTTTTGAGCAACTGCTCTGCAGCCCAACCATGTGTGCCTATCACAATAGCAATGGTCACTTGCTACCTCCTTTTATTATCATTGATACGCCTGCAAGGCAGGTGTATTAAGAATCGTCGTCGGCGAACCGAATCGATTCAGATAAGGGTTAGAGTTAAATTAACGAAGACTTCCGCGAATTATTTTAGATAGTGAAAAAATAATTTATGTGATGAAGATCCGTAATTTAGCTTCGCATTGCAGAAAGTCCTGTAATGAAAAGCGGTTGTGTTACAGATGTTTGCAAAGGAAAGTAAATCTTTGCCAAAAAGTCATTGTCTCTGATATGTTTAGCCTCCGTTTAATGATTCAGGAGTAGAGGGCAGTAGCCCACCGTATGGACCGTCACCGACGTCAGTCATCTACCAGGCCATTTCGCGCCTTGTTCATTGGCGATTCTCGCCACGCACCTGTTCTTTCTACCTTTGATTTGCCCGTCACTTTCAGGGCACCGTTCTGTCATTCCTTTAGCAGGAGTCTGTCATGGAATTCTTAATGGACCCGTCAATCTGGGTAGGTTTGCTTACGCTTGTTGTGCTTGAGATCGTTCTCGGCATAGATAACCTGGTGTTTATTGCCATCCTTGCGGACAAATTGCCTCCAAAACAGCGCGACAAAGCGCGTTTGATTGGCCTGTCGCTGGCGCTGATTATGCGTCTGGCACTGCTGTCCGTTATCTCGTGGATGGTTACACTGACGAAGCCACTCTTTTCCGTCATGGATTTCACCTTCTCAGGGCGTGATTTGATCATGCTATTAGGGGGGCTATTCTTGCTCTTCAAGGCGACGACAGAGCTGCATGAACGGCTGGAAAACCGTCAGCACGATGATGGTCACGGCAAAGGCTATGCCAGCTTCTGGGTGGTCGTACTACAGATTGTGGTGCTTGATGCGGTCTTTTCTCTGGATGCCGTGATCACCGCGGTAGGTATGGTGAACCACCTTCCGGTAATGATGGCGGCCGTAGTGATTGCGATGGCGGTGATGCTGCTGGCGTCTAAACCACTGACGCGTTTTGTGAACCAACATCCTACGGTTGTGGTGCTGTGTCTTAGCTTCCTGCTGATGATTGGCCTGAGCCTGGTTGCTGAAGGTTTCGGCTTCCATATTCCGAAAGGTTATCTGTATGCTGCGATTGGTTTCTCGATCCTGATTGAACTGTTTAACCAGATTGCTCGTCGTAACTTTATCAAGCAACAGTCCAGCCAGCCGCTTCGTGCCCGTACGGCTGACGCTATTCTGCGTTTGATGGGTGGTCGTCGTCAGGTGAATGTGCAGTCTGATACAGAGAGTCGCACGCCTGTTCCTGTGCCGGAAGGGGCGTTCGTTGAAGAAGAACGCTATATGATCAACGGGGTACTTTCCCTGGCTTCTCGTTCACTGCGCGGGATTATGACGCCACGGGGTGAGATCAGTTGGGTAGACGCTAAACTGAGTGTGGCTGAAATCCGTCAGCAGCTCCTGTCCTCGCCGCATAGCCTGTTCCCGGTATGCCGTGGCGAGCTGGATGAAATTATCGGTGTGGTGCGTGCCAAAGAAATGTTGGTTGCGTTGGAAGAGGGCGTTAACGTTGAGGCTATTGCAGCGGCCTCACCTGCTATTGTCGTGCCTGAAACACTTGATCCCATCAACTTGCTCGGCGTATTGCGTCGTGCGCGTGGTAGCTTTGTGATTGTCACCAACGAATTTGGTGTCGTGCAGGGGCTGGTTACTCCTCTGGATGTACTCGAAGCTATCGCTGGTGAGTTTCCTGATGCCGATGAAACACCTGAAATTGTTAGAGACGGTGATGGTTGGTTGGTCAAAGGTACAACGGACTTGCACGCACTTTCCCATACATTAGGCCTGGAAAATGTGGTTAACGATGAAGATGATATTGCGACGGTTGCTGGCCTGGTGATTGCTGTGAACGGTCAGATCCCGCGACCAGGTGATGTGATTGAACTGCCATCCCTGCATATCACCATCGTCCAGGCGAATGATTATCGCGTTGATATGGTACGTATTGTTAAAGAACAATCTGCCCACGATGAGGAAGAATAGCCTTATCTAGGGTAGAGGCATGAAAGGCATAATGTGCCCGTTGTGATGCGCTGGCGGAGGTGAACTCTCCGCCAGCCATTTTGGAAATTCTCTCAGCGGCATGGGCCGCGCATAGAAAAAACCCTGTAAGATGTGAACACCGTGGCGGCGTAAATAACGAGCCTGCTCTTCGGTTTCAACCCCTTCTGCCACTAATTCAATATTCAGCCGCTGCCCCAGTGCAATGATGATATCCGTGACCGTTGAGTTCACGGCGTCCGTCCCTATCGCAGTGGTAAAGGATTGGTCGATTTTCAGCACATCCGGGTGGAGTTTTTCGAGCCAGGAAAGTGAGCTATTTCCTGTTCCAAAATCATCAATTGCTAACTTCACATTTTTTCGGTGAAGCTCACGTACAATGCGATAATCCACATCCATCAGAGCATCACGTTCCGTGAGTTCGATCACCAGTTGTTGCACCGGGTGAGCACTGAACCAGGCGCGATTGAGATCCTGTAGCAACGTCGCGCGGCGAAAATGGCTGGCGGCAACATTAATACCGATTTGAAAACCGGAGGTTGTAGGGAAATAACCTATCTGGCGCACTGTTTCGGCAATCACGTAACGTGTCAGCGGGATAATCAGGTTATGTTCTTCCGCTAGCGGGATAAAAACCTCGGGTGAGATCCAGCCCTGACGTGGATTATTCCAGCGCAGTAAAATTTCAACCCCAACGCAGTTCTGCGTCCGGGCGTTCACCAGTGGCTGACAAAAAAGCTCAAATTCACGTGCGGCCAGCCCCATGTTAATTTCCCATGTAAAGCTCATTCGGCTCGCTGTCGCCAGCCACGCAATATATCCCAGTAACAAACTTAGCATCAGCGCCAGGGGCAATTGAGTAGGAAGGTTTCGCAGCGCCAACGCCTCCGCCCCCGGACCACTCACCGTGATGCTGAAGGGAAATCGCGTGGACGTTGTGTGCAATAGAGCATCGTCAAAAGGCTGTGTCGCGGTGACCCGCAGATCATGGCGCAGTGAGTTCTCACCGACAGTGAGAATAACGTCGGTAATCAGCGGACGAAGAGGCTCCAGCATCATTTCAGTAATAAGATCGATATTAACGATTTCTATCACGCCATCTTCACCGCCAGTGGATACGGGATACCACTGGATGAGAATAGGGCTGCCTTTCAGTAGCCATTGATCGGTGGATAAAATGAGTTTCGGTTCACTGGCAGGTAATGTCGGCTGACACTGACGGACAGGAATATTTCGGTTTCCGAAAATACTCGAACAATACAAGATGCCGTCTTTAATCAATGCTATCGAACGGACGGTTTGCAGAATAGCCGCCTGCTTGCGTAATACCAGATGGGCTTGTAAGCAGGGCTCCCCTACAAGGGATTGCAGTACTTCTCGGCGGCTCTCTAATGAAATCAGAATATTATCAAGTGAGGTGACGGTATGACGGGTAAAGTCGAGAATCCGCTCCTGATTAACATTACGCTGTGAAATAAAGCGAATGCCCAACGTCAGGATGAGCGTAAGAAGCGCAACCATCACACAGACGATAACGCGCTTTCGTCGATATTGTTTAATGATCGTTTGCGCAGTTTGCATGAAACGGTCGCCCGATACGCTACCGGCCCCAAAAGCCAGAGACAACAGAGAAAGTGTAGTGGGGAAATAGTAAGGAGACGAGAAATAAGGGGAAAATTCGCCCATCCGTTGCAGATGGGCGAAAGGCAATGTATTAGTCGCACTGAACCTTAATGGCCAGACCACCGCGCGAGGTTTCGCGGTATTTCGCGTTCATATCTTTACCGGTTTCGTACATCGTTTCGATGACCTTATCCAGCGAAACACGCGGTTCACTGGTCCGGCGCATTGCCATGCGTGAAGCGTTGATCGCTTTCACTGACGCAATCGCATTACGCTCGATACACGGAACTTGCACCTGGCCCGCAACCGGGTCACAGGTCAGCCCAAGGTTATGTTCCATCCCGATCTCTGCAGCAATGCAGACCTGCTCAGGGCTTGCACCCAGCAACTCGGCAAGCCCTGCGGCAGCCATTGAACAGGCAACGCCCACTTCACCCTGGCAACCGACTTCAGCACCGGAAATAGATGCGTTCATTTTGTACAGCGCACCAATCGCTCCTGATGCCAGGAAATAGCGGATGTAGATGTCCGGCGTGACAGGTTCGATAAAGTGATCGTAGTAGGCAAGTACAGCTGGAACAATACCGCATGCACCATTGGTTGGTGCTGTCACTACGCGTCCACCTGCGGCATTTTCTTCGTTCACGGCAAGCGCAAACATGTTCACCCAGTCCACTACGTTCATTGGATCATTAGAGAACTTATCCGTTGTCACCAGCATACGGCGAAGCGCAGAAGCACGACGTGGGACGCGCAATGGCCCAGGCAACACACCTTCGGTATTCATCCCACGATCGATACAGGCACGCATGGTCTGCCAGACGTTAGCAAAATAGTCTTCAATTTCTTTCTTGCTGTGCAGGGCCAGTTCGTTTTGCATCACCATGCCAGAGAGCGACAGACCGGTCTCTTTACAGTAATCCAGCATCTCTTTTGCTGATTTGAACGGGTACGGGACAGTGACATCACCCGCTGTATCCTTGCCAAAATGCGCTTCATCGACGATGAAACCGCCACCGATAGAGTACCAGGTGTTGCTGTAGATCTCTTTTTCGCCGTTGTAAGCGTGGATTGTCATGCCGTTTTCATGCAGCGGCAGGTTGTCGCTACGAAAGCGCATACCGTCATCCAGCGGGAAATCTACCTCGTGCTGACCGTTTGCCAGCAGCAGACGACCGCGCGTTTCAACGTCACGAATAAATGCCGGAATGGCATCAATATCAACAGTATCCGGCATATTGCCTGCCAGACCCATAATAATGGCGATATCGGTGTGGTGGCCTTTACCCGTTAATGAGAGAGAGCCGTAAACATCCACGGCAACACGGGTAACGCTTTCCAGTAATCCTTTTTCGACCAGGTCATCGACGAACTGTTTACCGGCCTTCATGGGCCCTACAGTATGGGAAGAAGAAGGGCCAATTCCCACTTTGAACATGTCGAATATACTAATCACTTTCACACTCCTGACAGGGTTACCGGGTTTCCAGTAACGATGTTATAACTGCGCATAGTGTATGAGGGAACACCAGCCTCGGCTTAACTATTCACATGAATTAAACTAATAGCTAACACCGATTTTGCTAATAGTGCGACGACGTTCGCAAACCGGCTAAAACGAGGCTGAATGTAAAGTATAGTCAAGGCTTGAGGCCGATTTGCAGTGCCAGCTCACGAATGATGCCCGCGGTCATGCCCCAGACAAAATAATGTTGATACCAGGATAACCATACCCGATGTGCATGACCCCGGCGCTGGATATCCAGCGGGTGATAACGACCCAAACGAAGTGCTTCCTCGAGCGGCATCTCAAACACCGCAGACACCTCATCCACGCTGGCGTGATACTGAAGGTCGGGTGGAATAATGCCGACAACGGGAGTGACCTGAAAACCCGTCACGCTGTCGACCGGTGGCAGGACACCAATAATGTCGACGGCTTCAGGAGGGATTGCCACCTCTTCCTGCGCTTCACGCAACGCGGCAGCAATTAATGAGGCGTCGGTACTGTCAACGGCCCCACCGGGGAAGGCGACCTGGCCGGCGTGTTTGCGCAGATGAGGTGAACGTTGGGTGAGCAGCAAGCCTGGCTGTTCACGCCGTACTACCGGGATAAGTACTGCAGCCTGACGGTGATTCAGGGTTTCGCGGCTGACCTGCGGACGCAAAAGCTGAAAGCGCGACAGAAAATCATCCAGCGTCAGATTGTCTTTCTCCACCCGTTAATTCTCCAGTTGATGCAATATGCGGTTCACCTTATCAAAGGTTTCCTGATATTCCGCGTCCACTTCACTATCCGCCACAATTCCGCCGCCTGCTGAGCAATAAAGTTGTCCCTTGCAGGCTGTCAGGGTGCGGATCGTAATGCTGGTGTCCATCGTCCCACACAGACTCAGATAGCCAATACTGCCGCACCAGGCATTACGGCGGTGAGGTTCGAGTTCGTCGATAATCGCCATGGCGCGCACTTTTGGCGCACCGGTGATTGATCCCCCAGGGAATGCGGCCCGCAACAGATCGCAGGCTGTGCGTGAGTCCGGCAGGTGTGCGGTAATGGTACTTACAAGATGATGAACGGCAGGGAAGGGTTCAACAACGAACAGTTCAGGAACACGGACACTGCCTGGTTCAGCGACGCGTCCAATATCGTTACGCATGAGATCGACAATCATCAGATTCTCTGCGCGATCCTTTGACGAGGCAGCCAGTCTCTCTGCCTGCTGATGGTCAGCTTCAGGATCGGCCAGCCGGGGGAGCGTCCCTTTAATGGGGCGCGTCTGAATTGCACCGTTGGCAAGGTGGATAAACCGCTCTGGTGACAGGCTCAGAATGGCTCCCTGTTCAAGGCGCAAAAATGCACTGAACGGCGCGCGATTATTGGCATTGAGGTGCATAAAAGCTTGCCACTCATCGCCCTCATAAGTCGCCTGAAAACGTTGAGCGAGGTTGACCTGATAACAGTCACCGCTTTGCAGATACGCCTGAACCCTGGCGAATTTTTCGGCGTACTCTTGCCTGGTCATGTTTGAGTGCCAGGTGGATGTCAGGCGAAATGTTTCAGACTCAGGGGATTGTTGTGCCTCAAGCCAGGCCAGTCTGGCATTGACATCATCGTGGCTGAGCAGTGAGACCACCTGTTTCTGGTGATCGACAATCAGCGCCCAGGTGTACAGCCCGACGGCCAAATCTGGCAGGGAAATATCATCCGTTGCGAGTGCTGGTAGCGTTTCAAAACGCCGGCCTAAATCGTAGCCAAATAGTCCCAGAGCACCGCCCTGAAAGGGCAGGTTCGCGTCGGGCAAGACTGGTAAAGCCAGTGAATCCAGCGCCTGTTGCAGCAATGTGAGTGGGTCCTCAGTGGCGGTCCGGGATTCACCGAATGATACCGTGGTCGTCTTACCCTGCGTGACCAGCGTACCCACTGGGTCGGCGACCAGGATATCAAAGCGACTGTACGGGTGGTCAGCATGGCCTGAATGTAACAACATCGCCCAAGGGAGATGGCTCAGGTGCGTAAACCAGAATTCAGCGGCGTCAGAACGCCACGGCAAAGTCATGACTGCAGGGGATAACGTCTTCATGTGTGGCAAACAACCGGGCAGCGTGGAATAATTAGCGCAAATAATTTAGCAGGAGTTGACAATGTTTGCAGGTTTACCTTCTCTTAGCCACGAACAACAGCAGAAAGCCGTCGAGCGAATTCAGGAGCTGATGTCCCAGGGAATGAGCAGCGGACAGGCGATTTCACAGGTAGCTGAAGAACTTCGCGCCACGCATACCGGAGAGCGGATTGTGGCGCGTTTCGAGGATGATGAAGAAGAAGAGTAATCGCGCTTACACAGCTGCGATGATCTTAATTTCCACTTTGTATTCTGCCTTCATCAGCGCGGCCTGTACGGTACATCGTACAGGCGCGTGACCCGCCACAACCCAGGCATCCCAGGCCCTGTTCATTGCTGCAAAATCCTCTTTATTGGCGAGGAAAATGGTGGCATCGAGAATGCGTGATTTGTCACTGCCTTGCTTCTCCAGCACGGCATCAATTTGTGCCAGCGTATTGGCTGTCTGTTCAAAGGCCTCTGCATCCAGATTTTCTGGCACGCCGGTGTAGTAGAGCGTCTGGTTATGGATGACGACATCAGACCAGCGGGCTTCGGCATCAATGCGCACAATTGTCATAAACGTTTCCTCGTTATTTTTCGTTTCAGGCGGCAAGACTGCCATATTGTTTCTTCCTCGTCACTATTTGGGGTGGCACAGGCGAGGGCAGACTGACATAATCCCTGTGCAAAAATACAGTGAGAGAGCACCGTGGCAGACGATTTTTCATCAGATGGTCAGTTAGCACAGGCTATTTCCGGCTTTAAGCCGCGTGAGCCTCAGCGCCATATGGCGCACGCCGTTGCACGCGCCATCGAAAATACACAACCGTTAGTGGTAGAGGCGGGAACCGGTACGGGGAAAACCTATGCTTACCTGGCTCCGGCGCTGCGCGCGAAAAAGAAAGTGATCATCTCCACGGGGTCAAAAGCTCTGCAGGATCAGCTCTATAGCCGCGATTTACCTACGGTAGCAAAAGCACTGAAATACAAAGGACGTCTGGCGCTTTTGAAAGGACGCTCAAATTATTTGTGTCTGGAGCGTCTTGAGGCGCAGGCCCTGGCTGGCGGTGACTTGCCTGTACAAACGCTGAGTGATGTCATCATTCTGCGGGCGTGGGCGAATCAGACCCTCGACGGAGATATCAGCACCTGCGCAAGCGTTGCCGAAGATTCTCAGGCCTGGCCACTGGTCACGAGCACCAACGATAACTGCCTTGGCAGCGACTGCCCTCTGTATAAAGACTGTTTTGTCGTGAAAGCGCGTAAAACCGCGATGGATGCAGATGTGGTGGTCGTTAACCATCATCTGTTCCTGGCCGATATGGTGGTCAAAGACAGCGGTTTCGGTGAGCTTATTCCTGAAGCGGAGGTCATGATTTTCGATGAAGCCCATCAGCTACCGGATATCGCCAGCCAGTATTTCGGCCAGTCTCTCTCCAGTCGTCAGCTTCAGGATCTGGCGAAAGATTTCACCATTGCCTATCGTACAGAGCTGAAAGATACCCAACAGTTGCAAAAATGTGCCGATCGCCTGGCGCAAAGTGCGCAGGATTTCCGCCTGCAACTCGGCGAGCCAGGGTATCGCGGTAATCTGCGTGAATTACTGGCTGACAGCAATATTCAGCGTGCGTTGCTGTTACTGGATGATGCCCTTGAACTGTGTTACGACGTGGCAAAACTGTCGCTTGGGCGCTCTGCACTTCTGGATGCCGCTTTTGAACGCGCTACGCTCTACCGCACGCGGTTGAAGCGCCTGAAAGAGGTCAACCAACCGGGTTTCAGCTACTGGTACGAATGTACTTCGCGTCATTTCACGCTGGCACTCACCCCGCTGACGGTCGCAGATAAATTCAAAGAGGTGATGGCGCAAAAACCAGGCAGCTGGATATTTACCTCCGCCACCTTATCGGTCAATGACGATCTGCATCACTTTACTGAGCGTCTGGGCATTGAACAGGCAGAATCTCTGTTATTGCCCAGTCCGTTCGATTACGAAAAACAGGCGTTACTCTGTGTTCCCCGCAATCTGCCGCTTCCTAACCAGCCGGGCGCTGCACGTCATTTGGCCGCCATGCTTAAGCCGATGATCGAGGCCAACAATGGACGCTGCTTTATGCTTTGCACCTCGCACGCCATGATGCGTGACCTGGCAGAACAGTTCCGGGCAACGATGACATTGCCGGTGCTGCTTCAGGGGGAAACCAGCAAAGGTCAGCTGTTGCAGCAATTTGTTCAGGCTGGTAATGCGCTGCTGGTAGCGACAAGCAGTTTTTGGGAGGGGGTTGACGTTCGGGGCGATACGCTATCGTTGGTCATCATCGATAAACTCCCGTTCACCTCGCCGGACGATCCGTTGTTGAAGGCGCGCATGGAAGATTGTCGCTTGCGTGGGGGCGATCCCTTCGACGATGTGCAGTTGCCTGATGCAGTGATCACCCTCAAACAGGGCGTGGGACGCCTGATTCGTGATGTGGACGATCGTGGCGTGTTGGTTATCTGCGACAACCGTCTGGTGATGCGTCCTTATGGTGCGACCTTTCTGGCAAGTCTGCCGCCAGCCCCACGAACGCGGGATATTAATCGCGCTGTCCGTTTTCTGGCGAACCCAACGGCGGAGTAATTTGCCCTGAGGTGTGCTAAAATGCGCGCCATTTTGTGACTGACCACTGCGAGAGCGCGACGACGCATGCGAATTCTGGCTATTGATACCGCCACAGAGGCCTGTTCTGTTGCCCTGTGGAACGACGGTGCTATCTGTGCTCATTTCGAAGAATGTCCACGGGAACATACACAACGTATTTTGCCTCTGGTAAAAGAGATCCTCGCCCAGGGCAATACGGCCTTAACCCACCTTGATGCACTGGCCTATGGCCGTGGCCCCGGAAGTTTTACCGGGGTCCGCATTGGCATCGGTATTGCGCAGGGCTTAGCTCTGGGCGCAGATCTGCCAATGATTGGGGTCTCCACTCTGATGACGATGGCGCAAGGGGCATGGCGAAAAACAGGGGCAACACATGTGCTGGCGGCAATTGATGCACGCATGGGCGAAGTTTACTGGGCCGAATACACCCGTAATGAGCAAGGCGTGTGGCAGGGTGAAGAGACCGAAGCCGTACTTAAACCTGAAGCAGTAACGGAAAGACTGAAACAGCTTTCAGGTGTCTGGGCGACGGTGGGAACCGGCTGGCCGGCATGGCCTGAGATGGCAAACGACACTGGGTTGACGCTGGTCGATGGCAACATGCTGCTGCCCGCTGCTGAAGATATGCTACCTGTTGCCTGTCAGTTGTTTACGGCCGGAAAAACCGTTGCAGTTGAACACGCTGAGCCGGTTTATTTGCGAAACAACGTGGCGTGGAAGAAACTTCCTGGCCGGGAGTGAATCTCAGTAACAGGAACTGAGAAAAAGGAGTCGCATCATGGCGGTTCAGACTAAAGTTGTACGCCTTTTTATGGCAGGCGTTGTTGCCATAGCATTGAGCGGATGTGTTACCGTTCCTGACGCGATAAAAGGATCAAGCCCGACGCCGCAGCAGGACCTGGTACGTGTGATGAACGCACCGGAACTGTATGTGGGTCAGGAAGCGCGCTTTGGTGGCAAGGTGGTTGAGGTCGTAAACCAGCAGGGGAAAACCCGTCTGGAGATCGCCACCGTCCCACTGGATAGCGGTGCTCGACCTGTACTGGGCGAAGCCTCGCGTGGGCGTATCTATGCCGACGTCAGCGGTTTCCTTGACCCGGTTGATTTCCGGGGACAACTGGTTACGGTTGTAGGGCCGATTACCGGAACGGTTCAAGGTAAAATCGGCAGCACGCCGTATAAATTTATGACCATGCAAGTGAACGGTTACAAACGCTGGCGGATTGCCCAGCAAGTTGTCATGCCTCCACAGCCGATGGATCCATGGATGTGGGGTCCACACCCTTATCGCTATGGTTACGGTGGATGGGGCTGGTATAACCCCGGTCCCGCGCAAGTTCAAACGATCGTAACAGAGTAACTTACTGTTATTCATAGGAAAGAGACAGCGGCTCAGCCGCTGTCTCTGTTTTTTACGGATAAAACGAAAAAAAAGAGTGACGCGCTTCGCAACCTTAAATCTGAACAATTAATAAACTGGTACGCTGAGTTAATATAATGTTAACAAACTGTTTGTTATCGGGGTTGTGATGACGACGAACACTCATTTCAGAGGTGATGCATTGAAAAAGGTTTGGCTTAACCGTTATCCCGCAGATGTTCCTGCGGAGATCGATCCTGACCGTTATCAATCCCTGGTTGAATTATTTGAAAATTCAGTAGCACGTTATGCGGATCAACCTGCATTCGTGAATATGGGCGAGGTGATGACGTTCCGTAAACTAGAGGAACGTAGCCGTGCGTTTGCCGCATATCTCCAGCAGGGGTTAGGGCTACAGAAGGGCGACCGTGTCGCGTTGATGATGCCAAACCTGCTGCAATACCCGGTGGCTCTGTTTGGTATTTTGCGTGCCGGAATGATCGTGGTTAACGTTAACCCCCTGTACACCCCGCGTGAACTGGAACATCAGCTAAACGACAGTGGCGCAGCGGCAATCGTCATTGTCTCCAACTTTGCGCATACGCTCGAAAAAATCGTCGATAAGACCCAGGTTAAGCACGTTATTCTGACGCGAATGGGCGATCAATTGTCCACAGCCAAAGGCACGCTGGTGAACTTTGTCGTCAAATACGTCAAACGTTTGGTTCCCAAATATCACCTGCCTGATGCTATTTCGTTCCGTCGTGCGCTGCATAACGGTTACCGTTTGCAGTATGTTAAACCCGAGGTTGTGCCGGGCGATCTGGCATTTTTGCAATACACGGGCGGAACGACAGGGGTCGCGAAAGGCGCGATGCTTACCCATCGCAACATGCTGGCGAATCTTGAACAAGTTAACGCAACCTATGGGCCGTTACTGCACAGAGGCAAAGAACTGGTTGTTACAGCGCTTCCGCTCTACCACATCTTTGCGTTAACCATGAACTGTCTGTTGTTCATCGAACTGGGCGGCCAAAACCTGTTAATCACCAACCCGCGTGATATTCCGGGCCTCGTCAAAGAGCTGGCGAAGTATCCATTTACCGCGATGACCGGGGTCAATACCTTGTTCAACGCGCTGCTTAACAACAAAGAGTTCCAGCAGCTTGATTTTTCCACGCTGCATCTCTCTGCGGGGGGCGGTATGCCTGTTCAGCAGGCTGTTGCGGAACGTTGGGTGAAACTGACCGGACAATACCTGCTGGAAGGCTATGGTCTGACGGAGTGTGCTCCGCTGGTGAGTGTGAATCCGCATGATATCGATTACCACAGTGGCAGTATTGGTCTGCCAGTGCCCTCAACGGAAGCAAAGCTGGTGGATGATGACGATAATGAAGTCGCGCCAGGTGAACCGGGTGAGCTCTGTGTCAAAGGTCCTCAGGTGATGCTTGGCTACTGGCAACGTCCTGATGCCACTGATGAGATCATTAAGGACGGCTGGTTACATACCGGTGATATCGCCGTGATGGATGATGAGGGCTTCTTACGTATTGTTGATCGTAAAAAAGACATGATTCTCGTCTCCGGCTTCAACGTCTACCCTAATGAAATTGAAGATGTGGTGATGCAGCACAATGGCGTGCAGGAAGTCGCCGCGGTCGGTGTTCCTTCTGGTAGTAGCGGTGAGGCGGTGAAAATTTTCGTCGTTAAGAAAGATCCTTCGCTGACGGAAGAAGAACTGGTGACATTCTGTCGCAGACAGCTTACGGGTTACAAAGTACCGAAGCTGGTTGAATTCCGCGATGAACTGCCAAAATCAAATGTCGGAAAGATATTACGACGAGAATTACGTGACGAAGCCCGTGCCAAAGTGGACAATAAGGCCTGAGCTTCACGCTAATCGCCATGACGCCGGTTAAGCCGGCGTTTTTTATGGGCGCAAACAAAAGAGAAACCGTTTTGAATTACCAGATGATCACGACCAATGATGAGCTGGCTTCGCTGTGCGAGGTTACGCGCGACTTTCCTGCCATCGCCCTGGATACCGAATTTGTCCGCACCCGGACCTATTATCCGCAGTTAGGTCTGATCCAGATGTACGACGGCAAACACGTGTCGCTGATCGACCCACTGAGCATTACTGACTGGGAGCCGATGCGCTCGTTGCTGCTTGACACTACCGTCACGAAATATCTGCACGCGGGCAGTGAAGATCTGGAAGTGTTTCTCAATACTTTTGGCATCATGCCATCTCCCTTGATTGATACGCAGATCCTTGCCGCGTTCAGTAACCGTCCACTCTCATGGGGATTTGCGGCCATGGTGGAAGAGTACACCGGCCTGACGCTGGACAAGAGTGAATCTCGTACCGACTGGCTGGCGCGTCCGCTGACGGAACGTCAGCTGGATTATGCCGCTGCAGATGTGTTTTATCTGTTGCCGATTGCCGGCCAACTGATGAAAGAAGCGGAAGCCTCAGGCTGGCTTCCCGCAGCGCTGGATGAGTGCCGTATGACACAGCAGCGTCGGCAGGAAGTGGTCGATCCGAAAGAGGCCTGGCGCGATATCAGCAATGCATGGCAACTGCGTACGCGTCAGCTTGCGTGTCTGCAACTTTTGGCGGACTGGCGTCTTCGTAAAGCTCGCGAGCGCGATCTTGCCGTGAACTTTGTGGTGAGAGAAGAGCATCTCTGGGCCGTTGCACGTTATATGCCAGGCAGCATGGGAGAACTCGATAGTATTGGTCTTTCAGGCAGTGAAATTCGTTTCCACGGCAAAACGCTGCTTGCGCTGGTGGCGAAAGCCCAGCAAACCCCGGATGATGAACTGCCGGAGCCGCTACAAAATCTGATGGATATGCCTGGCTATCGTAAAGCCTTTAAAGACATTAAAACGCTGGTGCAGGACGTGGCAACGGAGAGCAAACTGGATGCTGAATTGCTGGCATCACGTCGTCAGATCAATCAGTTATTAAACTGGCACTGGAAGCTGAAGTTGCAAAATGGATTACCGGAGTTGATGGCGGGTTGGCGCGGGGAATTGATGGCCGATCGTCTTAAAACGCTGTTGGAAGCTTATCCGCGATAATAAAAACAGGCCGGGCAGTATTATTCCGCCCGGCATATCCCCGGTAGGCTTTGCTTCCCGGAGTGACAAGACTACGACTACAGTTTACGGACGTGACTCTTCCGCTTCAGGTAACGTCACGTTGAGTTCCAGAATCGAGATATCCCCGTCTTTCTGCTCAAGCTGAACCGTAACCATTTCCGGGTCAATCTGTACGTATTTACAGATGACTTCCAGAATATCTTTGCGCAGTTGCGGCAAATATTGTGGCTCGGCGTCACTACGACGGCGCTCTGCAACAATGATCTGCAGTCTTTCTTTTGCGATGTTGGCGGTGTTCTTTTTCCGCGAGAGAAAAAAGTCCAGTAATGCCATAACTTATCCTCCGAACAGGCGTTTGAGGAAACCTTTCTTCTCTTCTTCAATGAAGCGGAAAGGACGTTCTTCTCCCAGCAGGCGATCTACGGTATCGGCATACGCTTTACCCGCATCGGCCAAGGTATCAAGGATCACAGGCTCGCCCTGGTTGGACGCACGTAACACGGATTGATCTTCCGGGATCACGCCCACCAGTTTGATGCGCAGGATCTCCAGTACGTCTTCCATGCTCAGCATGTCACCTTTGTTGACGCGTCCAGGATTGTAACGTGTCAGCAGAAGGTGCTCTTTAATTGGGTCTTCGCCATTTTCCGCACGACGGGATTTAGAGGCGAGAATACCCAGAATTCGGTCAGAGTCACGTACGGACGATACTTCAGGGTTGGTGGTAATAATGGCTTCATCGGCGAAGTAGAGCGCCATCAGCGCCCCGGTTTCGATACCGGCAGGGGAGTCGCAGACTACAAAGTCGAACTCCATCTTCTTCAGTTCGTCGAGTACCTTCTCCACGCCTTCGCGGGTCAGAGCATCTTTATCGCGCGTCTGTGAGGCAGGAAGAATAAAGAGATTTTCGGTGCGCTTATCTTTAATCAGCGCCTGGTTCAGTGTGGCATCGCCCTGAATGACATTAACGAAGTCATACACTACGCGGCGCTCACAGCCCATGATCAGGTCCAGGTTACGCAGGCCGATATCGAAATCGATAACGACCGTTTTCTTTCCCTTCTGGGCCAAACCAGTAGCGATGGCCGCGCTGGAGGTGGTCTTGCCAACGCCTCCTTTACCCGAAGTCACAACAATAATGCGTGCCATAGAAATTCCTTGTTAAAAAGGGATCAATTCAACGGTTGAACAGTCAAAGCATCGTCTGCTAATCGCAGGCGAGCCGCTTTGCCATAAAATTCGGCTGGGATCTTATCGCTCAGCCAATATTCTCCTGCGATGGAAACCAGTTCCGCCGTCAGGTGAGTACAAAAAATTTGCGCATCCCGGTCACCACCCGCACCGGCAAGTGCACGCCCACGCATCATACCGTAGACGTGAATGTTGCCATCTGCAATCAGTTCTGCGCCAGCACTGACGTGGTTTGTAACAATCAGATCACAGTTTGGTGCATAAATACGCTGACCGGAACGGACCGGCACATCAATCAATCGTGTTTTTGTGATTGGTGTAACGTTTTGCACAGGTGCTGGAGGGGGCTGAGATGCGACAGGAGCCGGACGTGAGGTTTTTTCCTTACCCTCGGTCAGAATCGGCAGCCCGGCACGATCAATCTCTGCTTTCAGCTCCGCATCTTTGCAGCCGCTAATTCCCACGATACGCAGTCCCGTTGATGCGACAGCCTGCTGGAGACGCAGCCAGTTAACCGGCGCATCCAGACCGCTGACATTGACGACGACGGGGGCGTGTTTCAGGAAGGCGGGGGCCTGAGCGATTTTGTCTTCTAACGCCTGACGAATAACCTCGGGTTTTGCATCATGCAAATGAACCACTGATAAGGTGAAGCTACTGCCTTTAAGCTCGATGGGCGTGTTTGACATCCTGGCCTTACTCAATTTGCTATTAACCGCAACGTAGCCGTTACGATATTCCGAAGAGTATCAGGCATGTTATAGTCAGGAGTATATTGAGGCAAGCAACCACCCATTAATTCAGAGTAAAAACATGTTTTGTGTGATCTACAGAAGTACAAGCCGCGACCAGACCTACCTTTATGTCGAAAAGAAAGACGATTTTTCTCGTGTGCCTGAAGAATTAATGAAAGGTTTTGGTCGACCGCAGCTGGCGATGCTGTTACCGCTGGATGGGCGTAAAAAACTGGTGAATGCCGATCTGGAAAAAGTAAAAACGGCATTAGCCGAGCAAGGTTATTATTTGCAGCTTCCACCGCCACCCGAGAATTTATTAAAACAGCATCTTGAGGTGAACGGAAAGAAATAGTCCCGGTCATTTTCGGGCACAACATATCAACCGTTTAGGGGACGTAAATGTATCAACATCATAACTGGCAAGGTGCATTACTGGATTATCCCGTCAGCAAAGTTGTCTGTGTAGGCAGCAATTATGCGAAGCACATTCAGGAAATGGGCAGTGCGACGCCAGAAGAACCGGTATTGTTTATTAAACCGGAAACGGCGCTCTGCGACATTCGTCAACCTCTGGCCCTTCCGCAAGGGCTGGGTTCGGTTCACCATGAAGTGGAGCTTGCTGTACTGATTGGCGCGACCCTGCGTCAGGCCTCCGAAGAGCACGTCCTTAAAGCCATTGCCGGATACGGTGTCGCACTGGATCTGACCCTGCGAGATGTTCAGGGCAAAATGAAGAAAGCGGGTCAGCCCTGGGAAAAAGCGAAAGGGTTTGATAATTCATGTCCGATCTCCGGTTTTGTTCCCGTTGGTGAGTTTACGGGTGACCCGCAGGACACGCCGCTCAGCCTGAAGGTCAACGGAGAGTTCCGCCAGCAAGGGACGACGGCGGACATGATCCACAAGATTGTACCGTTGATTGCATACATGAGCCGTTTCTTTACCCTTAAACCCGGCGATGTGATTCTGACCGGCACACCAGAAGGCGTGGGGCCGCTGCAAAGTGGCGATGAACTGGAAGTGAGTTTTAACGCGCTTTCACTGAAAACCCGCGTCCTGTAAAAGCATCTTGCCGCCTCAGAAAGGCGGCAAAGCTTGCATCAATGAGTCAGACTCGTTATAAGGTGCGCTTTCTCTTTGACGTGTGGACATCCTGATGAACGAAATCCCTTTCTGGCAAAGCAAAACGCTCGACGAAATGACCGACGTGGAGTGGGAATCGTTATGTGATGGTTGTGGGCAGTGTTGCCTGCATAAGCTGATGGATGAAGATTCTGACGAAATTTATTTCACTAACGTTGCGTGCAAGCAGCTGAACATCAAAACGTGTCAGTGTCGCAACTATGAACGTCGTTTTGAGTACGAACCCGACTGCATCAAACTCACCCGTGATAATTTGCCGACCTTTGAATGGTTACCGCATACCTGTGCTTATCGCCTGCTGGCCGAAGGGAAAGGTCTGCCGGACTGGCATCCTCTGCTGACGGGCTCAAAAGCGGCGATGCACGGTGAGCGTATCTCTGTGCGGCATATTGCGGTGAAAGAGTCTGAGGTCCGGGACTGGGAAGATCACATTATGAATCACCCCAATCGATGAAATAAAAAAACCGCCTCGGCGGTTTTTTTATTTCGGGGTGTGTCGCCTGATGCCCTCACCCCAATCTTCTCCCACGGGAGAGGGCGCAAAGACTAAAAACGGCAACCGAAGTTGCCGTTTTGTTTTTACCTGCCAAACAAATCACGTTTTTTCGGTTTAAACGGCTGGGCAATCAGCACCAGTAATGCCACGACGAAATAAGCAACGAAAATGCCTACCAGCCATTGCGGCATCTCCAGTGTCAGGAATTCCCACTGGCGAACAGAGCAGTCACCGGATGCGACAAACACCTGAGGCAGCCATTTATCCAGTGGTAGCCAGCTTGGGAAGCGGGCGGCAAAATCACAGGTCATAAATGGCGACGGGTGTAACTGCATCATGGTGTGCTGCCAGGACAGCTCGATGCCTTTCCATGCGCTGTAAAGCCAGATAGCGATACCGGCATAGCGAAGGGGTGATTTTGGTGCGATCGCACCCACCAGCCCTGCGCCCATAATGCCGAAAAGCGCGCAACGTTCATAAATGCACAGCACACAAGGCTTCAGCAACATTACATGCTGGAACCACAGCGCCACCATCTCCAGTGCGAAGGCGGTCAGTGCCATTAACAACCACGCTCCGCGACCGCGGGAGCACTGGTTTAAAAATCTCAACATAATCATTTCCCTGGAACATGCTTAGAAAGCGCAGTGTAAACGAATTCACTACTTGCGCCACCTGGTCTTGGCGAAATAAAGCGTAATTGGATGTTTATAATGCGAAAAGTCAAACCGGGCAGTGAACTGCCCGGTTGCATTGCTTTACTGCGTCGCCAGTATACCTATTTGCATCAGCCAATGCGTATAGGGAATGAGGGTAAATTTGACGCACAGCAATCCGACGAGAGTGAGCACCAGGGTATAGGGCAGAGCCATCCACACCATCCGGCCATAAGAAAGTCGTATGAGTGGTGCAAGCGCCGACGTTAACAAAAACAGAAATGCCGCTTGCCCATTCGGGGTGGCAACGGAGGGCAGATTGGTTCCGGTATTAATGGCGACGGCCAGCAGTTCGAACTGACCTGCACTGATTATCCCATGCTCCATAGCGGCTTTTGCCTCATTGATATAGACCGTCCCGACAAAGACGTTATCGGAGATAGACGACAATAATCCATTGAACAGATAAAAGAGCGATAGTTGGGCATCCGGGTCTGCTCGCAACACGAAGGCAATAATAGGAGAAAACAGCTGCTGATCGATAATTACTGCGACAATGGCAAAAAACACCGCCAGCAGAGCGGTGAAGGGTAAGGCTTCTGTGAAGGCTTTGCCGATGGCATGTTCATCGGTAATACCGGTAAAAGTGGTTGCCAGAATAATCACCGAAAGCCCGATGAGCCCAACCTCAGCAAGATGAAAGGCCAGTGCGGCGATCAGCCAGATGCCGATGATGCTCTGAGCCACCAGTCGCAACGTTTCCTGGCGTGTTCGCAGGCTACGGCTTTGTACATCAAATTTATGCAACTCTTGACGTACAGCTTCCGGAAGTTGTGCGCCGTAGCCAAATCCCCTGAATTTCTCAAGAAGGAAGCAGGTCAATAATCCGCATAAGAGAACCGGTAAACTGACCGGCGCCATACGCAGGAAAAACTCGCCGAAGTTCCAGCCAGCCGCCTTGGCAATGATCAGATTTTGAGGCTCCCCAACCATGGTCATTACGCCGCCGAGAGCCGTTCCGACACCTGCATGCATCATCAGGCTACGCAAGAATGCGCGGAACTGTTCCAGAACCTCGCGATTGTGCTTATCTACATGGCTATCATCCTGGAGATCGTCACTGGGACGGGAAGAGGCCACACGGTGATAAATGCCGTAAAACCCGACGGCAACGCTAATCACGACGGCAACAACCGTTAAGGCGTCCAGGAAGGCAGAAAGAAAAGCGGCAGCAAGACAAAAGGCGAGTGATAACACCGTTTTGGACGGAATACTCAACAGTAGCCGGGTGAAAATAAACAGCAGCAACTGCTTCATAAAGTAGATCCCGGCCACCATGAACATCAACAGCAGGAGGACTTCCAGGTTTGCCGCTATCTCTTGTTTGACATGTTCTGCGTGGGTCATGCCAATCACGACGGCTTCGATGGCCAGCATGCCACCAGAAAGTAGCGGATAACATTTAAGCGCCATTGCCAGCGTGAAAATAAACTCCACGACCAGCAACCAGCCTGCGATAAAGGGATCAATCCAAAAAATAATGGGGTTGATCACCAGGAAAATGAGAAGGGTGAGTTTGTACCAGTCAGGCGACTGGCCTAAAAAATTGCGCCACAGTGCGCGACTATAAGAAATTTCCACGACAGATGTCCTTCCCGTCTAACCAGACAAAACATCAGTATACGCAAAAAGAAGGTGGGAAGGGTTGTTACAGCGTGTTGAGTATTTGATAAAAATGAAACAGCGATCCCTCTTTTCTCGGTTTGCTGTGCTATCTGCCTCTGCGTCCCTCTGGTATGATGAGTCCATTAGCTAAAGCTGTGTAATGGAAATCTCACTATGGTCATTAAGGCGCAGAGCCCAGCGGGTTTCGCGGAAGAGTACATCATTGAAAGCATCTGGAATAACCGTTTTCCTCCGGGAACCATTTTACCAGCTGAACGCGAACTTTCTGAACTGATTGGCGTCACCCGCACCACGTTACGAGAAGTGCTTCAGCGTCTGGCGCGTGATGGATGGCTGACGATCCAGCACGGCAAGCCGACGAAAGTGAACAACTTCTGGGAAACCTCGGGGCTGAATATCCTCGAAACACTGGCACGCCTCGATCATGAAAGCGTGCCGCAGCTGATCGATAACCTCCTGTCCGTGCGTACCAATATCGCGACGATCTTTATTCGTACGGCATTCCGCCAGCACCCCGACCATGCTCTTGAAGTGTTGGCCAGTGCCAAAGCGGTAGACGATCATGCAGATGCGTTTGCAACGCTGGATTACAATGTGTTCCGTGGTCTGGCGTTTGCTTCTGGTAACCCAATTTATGGCCTGATTCTGAATGGCATGAAAGGGTTGTATACCCGAATTGGTCGTCACTATTTTGCGAATCCGGAAGCCCGCAGCCTGGCGCTCGGTTTCTATCACAAACTGAGTGAGCTCTGTACTGAAGGTCTGCACGATCAGGTTTATGAAACGGTTCGCCGGTACGGCCATGACAGCGGAGAGATCTGGCATCGGATGCAGAAATCGTTGCCGGGTGACCTGGTTATTCAGGGCCGATAACGTAAAAAACCTCTCAACTGAGAGGTTTTTTATTGCGACTGCAACGTTGAATTACAGAGCGTTTAACCGTGCAGGGCAACGGTCCAGTAATTCGACGCTTCCGTCTTCATTCTGCTGCTCCAGCAAAACGTCAAAACCCCAAAGACGATGCACATGCTTCAGCACCTCTTTACGTCCTTTATCCAGCGGCGCGCGGTTATGCGGGATATAACGTAGCGTCAGAGAGCGGTCACCGCGTAAATCCACATTCCAGACCTGAATGTTTGGTTCAAGGTTACTCAGGTTGTACTGAGAAGAGAGGCGAGAGCGGATCTCCCGATACCCTTCTTCGTTGTGGATGGCTGAAATTTCCAGATAGTTATTGCGGTCATCGTCCAGCACGGTGAAGAACCGGAAGTCACGCATAATTTTCGGCGACATAAACTGGCTGATGAAGCTTTCATCTTTGAAATCGCGCATGGCGAAGTGCAACGTCTCCAGCCAGTCAGAACCGGCAATGTCCGGGAACCAGTAGCGGTCTTCTTCGGTGGGAGACTGACAGATCCGTTTGATATCCTGGAACATGGCAAATCCCAGCGCATACGGGTTAATCCCGCTGTACCAGGGGCTGTTGTATGGCGGCTGGAAGACCACGTTGGTATGGCTGTGCAAAAACTCGAGCATGAAGCGCTCGGTCACTTTTCCTTCATCGTACAGATGGTTAAGGATGGTGTAATGCCAGAATGTCGCCCAGCCTTCGTTCATCACCTGGGTCTGTTTTTGCGGGTAGAAATACTGGCTCACTTTGCGCACGATGCGCAGGATTTCACGCTGCCACGGTTCCAGCAACGGGGCGTTTTTCTCCATAAAGTAGAGCAAGTTTTCCTGAGGCTCAGACGGATAACGACGTGCCTCCGCAATGGTTTTCTCTTCCTCACGTTTTGGTAACGTACGCCACAGCATATTCACCTGGCTCTGAAGATACTCCTCACGGCTTTTTTGTCGCGCTTTCTCCTCCTGCAAGGAGATTTTTTGCGGACGTTTGTAGCGGTCAACGCCATAGTTCATCAGGGCGTGGCAGGAGTCGAGTAGCTTTTCCACCTCATCCACACCAAAACGTTCTTCGCATTCGGTGATGTATTTACGGGCAAAAATCAGGTAATCGACAATAGAACTGGCGTCCGTCCAGCTACGGAAAAGGTAGTTATTTTTGAAAAAGGAGTTATGTCCATAGCAGGCATGCGCCATGACCAGCGCCTGCATGGTAATGGTGTTCTCTTCCATCAGATAGGCAATGCAGGGGTTGGAATTGATAACGATTTCATACGCCAGGCCTTGCTGACCATGCTTGTACAGCCGTTCTGTCTCGATGAATTTTTTGCCAAACGACCAGTGCGGATAATTGATGGGCATCCCAACGCTGGAATAGGCATCCATCATTTGCTCCGAGGTAATCACTTCAATCTGATGAGGATAAGTATCCAGTCGATAGAGCTTCGCTACCCGGTCAATTTCAGCCAGATAGACATCCAGTAACTCAAACGTCCAGTCGGGTCCATCGCTCAGACGTGTGCTGTCCTTATTCATGGAATCAATTGTAGCCATTAGCGCGCCCTCATTGTTGTTAGCCCTCTCTGTCTGGAGAGCCTCTTTTCAAGCATAGAACAACGCATTGAAAAGCGTGTTGGTGCAGAAATTTTTTCTTTGCGATTTCGCTTTTTTGAAACGGTAAAAGGCGGGGGTGTAACAGGATTTTGTGCTGGTTAAAAATAACGCACAGCAGGAGATACCAAATATGCCCTGAGCCCACAGGAAAGGGGAGGTGTGAGATAAGTCACCATAAAAAAGTCGTATGTTGAATAATATTTTCAACTAGGTTATCAATCTGTAATTAGAAGATTGTTCTTTTGCACATAATGGAGCGACTATGCGTGTTGTCATACTGGGAAGTGGCGTCGTGGGTGTCACCAGCGCCTGGTACTTAAGTCAGGCCGGGCACGAGGTGACGGTTATCGATCGTGAGCCAGGTGCAGCACTGGAAACCAGTGCGGCAAATGCCGGGCAGATCTCTCCGGGTTATGCTGCACCCTGGGCTGCACCGGGTGTCCCGCTGAAGGCGATTAAATGGATGTTCCAGCGCCATGCACCGCTGGCGATAAGTCTCGACGGCACGCAGTTCCAGCTCAAATGGATGTGGCAGATGCTGCGCAACTGCGACACCCGGCACTACATGGAAAATAAAGGGCGTATGGTCCGCCTGGCGGAATACAGCCGCGACTGTCTGAAAGCGTTGCGCGCCACAACCGGTATCGAGTATGAAGGCCGGCAGGGCGGTACATTGCAGCTATTCCGTACTGAACAGCAGTTTGAAAACGCCACTCGCGATATCGCTGTACTCGAAGACGCTGGCGTCCCTTATCAGCTGCTTGAGGCCAGCAGGCTGGCGCAGGTCGAACCGGCGCTGGCTGAAGTAGCACATAAGCTGACGGGAGGGTTGCGTTTGCCGAATGATGAGACGGGCGATTGCCAGCTTTTCACTCAGCGTCTGGCGAAGATGTGTGAGCAGGTGGGCGTAAAATTCCGCTACAACACTTCCGTTGATAAGCTGCTCGCGGAAGGTGAAAACATCTACGGTGTGAAGTGTGGCGATGAGGTGATCAAAGCCGACGCCTATGTGATGGCATTCGGTTCCTACTCTACTGCGATGTTGAAAGGTCTTCTGGATATCCCGGTTTACCCCCTGAAAGGCTACTCCCTCACACTTCCGGTGAAAGAAGAGAGCGGCGCACCGGTCTCCACCATTCTGGATGAAACCTACAAAATTGCGATCACCCGCTTTGATAACCGCATTCGTGTGGGCGGTATGGCGGAAATCGTGGGCTTTAACACTGAGCTGCTACAACCGCGTCGTGAAACGCTGGAAATGGTTGTCGGCGATCTCTTCCCCCGTGGTGGTTTTATCGAACAGGCCACATTCTGGACCGGACTGCGTCCGATGACACCTGACGGCACACCGATTGTCGGCCGCACGCCATTTAAGAATTTATGGACCAACACCGGACACGGCACGCTGGGCTGGACAATGGCTTGTGGATCTGGCCAGTTGTTGAGCGATCTGATTTCCGGCCGTACGCCTGCCATCCCATTTGATGATTTATGCGCTGCACGCTATCGTTCGGGGTATACCCCATCACGCCCGCAACACCTGCACGGCGCACATAATTAACAAGGAGTCGTCATGTCCCGTCCTATTCTGGCTCAGTTGGATCTGAAGGCCCTCAGGGATAACCTGCAGATTGTTCGCCGCGCTGCGCCAGGCTCACGTGTGTGGTCGGTCGTGAAGGCCAACGCCTACGGCCATGGTATCGATCGTATCTGGAGTGCGCTGAATGCTACCGATGGTTTTGCGTTACTGAATCTTGAAGAAGCTATCTTGCTGCGCGAACGCGGCTGGAAAGGGCCGATTCTCCTGCTCGAAGGGTTCTTCCATGCGGATGACTTACCGTTACTGGATAAGTACCGTTTAACCACCAGCGTGCACAGCAACTGGCAAATCAAAGCGCTGCAAAACGCCAAATTGCAGGCGCCTCTCGACATCTACGTCAAGGTGAACAGTGGGATGAACCGCCTGGGCTTCCAGCCTGAGCGCGTACATACGGTCTGGAAACAACTTCGGGCTCTGCAAAATGTCAGTGAAATGACGCTGATGGCGCACTTCGCAGACGCGGAAAAACCGGACGGGATTAATGATGCAATGACGCGTATTGAACAGGCGGCAGAAGGGCTGGACTGTCCACGCTCGCTGTCCAACTCCGCCGCGACGCTCTGGCATCCTGAAGCGCACTATAACTGGGTGCGTCCGGGTATCATTCTTTACGGTGCATCCCCCTCAGGCCAGTGGCAGGACGTTGCCAACAGCGGCCTGAAGCCGGTGATGACCCTGCGCAGTGAGATCATCGGTGTGCAAACGCTGAAGGCGGGAGACACTGTGGGCTATGGGAGTCGCTATAGTGCAACAGGCGAGCAGCGCATCGGGATTGTTGCCGGGGGATATGCAGACGGCTATCCACGGCTCGCGCCGACGGGAACGCCTGTGTGGGTCGATGGCGTACGTACAGGCACGGTAGGAACTATCTCCATGGACATGATGGCGGTGGATTTAACGCCCTGTCCGCAGGCTGGGATTGGCTCGCCCGTGGAGCTGTGGGGCAACGAAGTGAAAATTGACGATGTGGCTTCAGCGGCGGGTACGGTAGGGTATGAACTGATGTGCGCTTTAGCACCACGTGTTCCAGTTGTGACGGTGTAACGTCAATATTGGCCGGGCGACATCATCGTCGCCCGGCCAATACGCTTATTCGGTCTCTTCTTCCATAGGACGTACACCGACTTTACGCACCGCGTTATCTTCTTTCTCCGCCACCGTCCAGATCATTCCGGCAAATTCGACCTGATCGCCTACCACCGGCGCTGCGCCCAGTAGCTGCTGAATGATTTCGCCCAGCGTTTGTTGTTTATCCCGATATTCCAGACCTTCATCCAGGCCGTAAATCAGAGCGACATCGGCAAACTTGGCATTGGCTTCCAGAATAAAATCCCCGAAGAACCGCTGATCAAGTGCAACGGGCGGCGACTGGCTGAACAGTTTGCCGAGTGCGGGGAGGTCGCGCTCGCGGCCTATTACACACAAAATATCCCCTTCACGCAGACGGGTACTGCCGGTCGGGTGCAACAAAATATTGTCGCGGAACAGGGCTGCAATGCGTGTTTCCGCTGGCATATGCAGGTCACGCAGCGATGCGCCGACACACCATTTATCGGCGCTGAGCTGATAGACAAACTGCTCCCACGGATTTTCGGGATGGATATCCAGTCCCACACGGGAGACCGGCCAGCCGACAGGAGGAATGACCACTTTGGCTTTTTTCGCGGCCCATCCCAGGGACGTTCCCTGCAACAACAGGGAAACCAGCACGACAAAGAAGGCGACGTTGAAGAAGAGGCGAGAGTTATCCAGCCCGGCCATCATCGGGAACACCGCCAGGATGATGGGGACAGCCCCACGAAGTCCTACCCAACTGATGAAGATGCGCTCGCGCAGGTTGAACCCGCGAAACGGCAGCAGACCGGCAAACACCGACAGCGGGCGGGCAAAGAAAATCATCCAGGCGGATAAAATCAGCGCAGGAACAGCGATTGGCAGGAGATCGGACGGCGTCACCAGCAGACCGAGTACCAGGAACATACCGATTTGTGCCAGCCATGCCAGCCCGTCAAAGTTCTGCAAAATGGCGTGACGGTTGCGAATCGGGCGATTCCCCAGCAGGAAACCACATAAATACACGGCAAGGATACCGCTGCCGTCCATCGCCGTGGTCAGGGCAAAAATCAGAATGCCGCCGCTCAATGCCAGTAGAGGGTAAAGCCCGGCGGGGAGCGAGATACGGTTAATCATTTGCTGGAGCAGGTAACCGCCGGAAAGCCCGATAGCAATGCCCAGGCCAAACTGTTGCACTATTTCCCAGGCAAACATCCAGCTCAGACCGGCTTCGTGTTGCTGGATCATTTCAATCAGGGTGATGGTGAGAAATACCGCCATGGGATCGTTACTGCCGGACTCAATTTCGAGCGTGGAGCCGACGCGTTCGTTCAGCCCCTTTCCTCCCAGCAGAGAGAAGACCGCCGCTGCATCGGTTGAACCGACGATCGCGCCAATCAGTAAACCTTCCATCAGGTTCAGGTGGAATAACCATGCGGCCATCATGCCAGTAAGTCCGGACGTAATCAGGACGCCAATGGTGGCCAGCGACAGGGCCGGGCCGAGGGCAACACGAAATGAACTTGCCTGGGTACGCATCCCGCCATCCAGCAAAATGACTGCCAGCGCGAGGTTACTCACCATATAGGCGAAGGGATAATTATCGAATGGGATACCACCGATACCGTCGATGCCCGCCAGCATGCCGATAGCAAGGAAGATGACCAGAATAGGTATGCCGAGACGCGACGAAAATGAACTTAATAAAATACTGCAGGTTACAAGTACCGAACCCAGAATGAAAAGACTGATTATCGCTGCGGCATCCAATGTTGTCTTACTCCCACCTCAATATTGCTGTTTCTCCTAAAACCCTAACATATTAACGACAGAAACAGCGTTTTATTGAGGCGGTTTAACGGCTTTTTTATGCCTTTATATGGGGATGGCCGCTGATTGTTAACCGACTGCCTGACGTATCGTGGGTCAATATCGCCTGCGCCCCGAGTGGAAGGGTGACCGTTTGCTGTTCATGACCAAATGCCAGGCCGGTTATCACAGGAATATCCAACCGGGAACGGATAAAATCGACCATGGTGTCGAGTGAATAACCCGCGTCGTAATCATTGGGTTGTGCGCCACTAAAACTGCCCAGAACAATGGCAGACTGACGCGAAAGAATACCCGCGTGATAAAGTTGCAATAGCATACGCTCGACCCGGAACGGGTGTTCATTAATGTCCTCAAGCACCAGAATGCCATCCTCGATGGTGGGGAGCCACGGCGTGCCAATCAGTGACACCAACATAGCCAGATTTCCTCCCCACAACTGACCTTCACACGCCCATTGGGGGCCTTCGCCTTGCCACGTCACATCGAAGACTGGATTCTGGAGCGCGCGCCAAAAGTGTTCCTGCGTGAATGCATCCAGTTCGGGCGCGCCAACGTTCCCTGCCAGCATGGGGCCGCTGAAGGTAATGATATTGTGTAAGGCCAGAAGACCCAGTTGGATCACGGTGAAATCGCTGTGCCCGCAGATCAGCAGTGGGTCCTGCTGCTGGCGTTTTGCCAGCCCCGCCCAGTCGATACTCTCCAGCAAACGACTTGCGCCATAACCGCCGCGAACCGCCATTACGATGGTGTTTTCTCCGTTCAGGGAGACCAGATCGTTTATATCGGCCAGACGTTGCGTTTCGGTTCCGGCGAACCGCTGCTGGCGGCGAGGGATAATTGTCTGATTTGTGACGCGATGGCCCGATTCCAGTAAGCGCTGAACACCGCGCTGTGCGGCGTCCTGGTTAATGCAGTACCCGGATGGCGCGATAAGATGAAACTGAGACATGGCAATTCCTTGCTGAATGAGAAACTAAATGCTTATATCATGCCGCCTATGCACGCTCTCCATCAAGGGGGCTGCATAAGGTAATGACCGGCTATAAGGATAGATGACGTGAAATTGAGATGGTTTGCTTTTTTGATTGTGTTGCTTGCAGGCTGTAGTACAAAACATGACTATCAAAATCCACCGTGGAACCCGGAAGTACCTGTTAAACGGGCAATGCAGTGGATGCCAATCAGCGAGAAAGCGGGCAAGGCATGGGGCGTGAGTCCGCGTCTGGTCACGGCGATTATTGCGGTCGAATCAGGCGGAAATCCAACGCTGGTCAGTAAATCGAATGCGGTGGGGCTGATGCAACTCAAAGCCTCGACGGCGGGGAAAGAGGTTTATCGGTATATGGGCTGGAGCGGACAGCCATCAACCAGTGAGCTGAAAAACCCGGAGCGTAACATCTCAATGGGAACTGCCTATTTGAGCATTCTGGAACATGGCGTGCTGAAGGGGATTCAGGATCCTGAAGTGATGCAGTATGCGCTGGTGGTCTCTTACGTCAACGGTGCAGGGGCGTTGCTGAGAACCTTCTCATCAGACCGTCAAGCCGCTATCCAGGAGATCAACGGCATGGATAAAGATGAATTCTTTAATCATGTGGTGAAAAACCATCCGGCCCCGCAGGCTCCACGTTATATCTGGAAAGTCCAGAAAGCGATGGATGCGATGTAAGGCCGTTGTCGGGCGGCGCACATGCTGCCCGACGTCACTTACAGAACTTTATTTGCCCTTTCCCGTGCTTCTCGTTCCAGTGAAAAAATAATACGTTGTAATTCGCGCTCTGCTCCTGGGCCAACATTCAGAAAACGGAAGCTCAGGCGCGGGGTGGTAATGGTTTCATTTTTACTGTCCACCACTTTACGCTCGCTGATCGCAATCAACTGGGCATCGAAGTAAAAACGCCCCCATCCGCCCATATCCAGTTCTATTTGCGTGAACCGCATGCCTTCAACCAGCCCGTCGGGTTTTGCTGTGTCCATCAATGCGCCCATGCCACCGAGCGACAGATCGAACAAGCGGAAGCGGATCTCTTTTTTATCCGGCATTTTGGCTTTACAAAAATACGAAGGATGAAGCGGGGCGCTGATGCGAAAATACTCACGGCGCTGCACAAACCAAAGGTTAGTGGGTAATGGCGCAACAAATGCCGGAAGACCCTGATAGTCATCCTGTTCGAGCCGCGGCAGAACGAATTCGACTTTCGCCCCCTGGGTTTCGGCCAGCACAGAAATATTCGCCGCACGCAATACGGCGCGGTTCTCATACTCCTGGCTACCCAGATCAACCACCAGGCGCTCCGGCGTGACCTCAAGGATCTTGCTGATGAACTGGTTCGTTGACCAACTGATGCGCAATGGCACTTCGCCTTTTTGCAGGTCGCGTAATACCCCTAATACAGCCAGCGGATTTTGTTTCAGGAACTGCTCACTGTAATTACTCACGCCGAATGGCTCCTCGATGTGTGACAGACTGTCATAGCGTTATCGGCAGACTCAAATGAAACTTAATACAAACCGGTGAGTTTTTTTCACCGCGTCAGGCAATTTAAGTCGGTGAGATGAAACTGGTTTTCCGGCGATGACCTATACTGAGTGTAACTGCACAGAAGGTTTTCTGCGCACGAATTAAACCTGCAAGAGGGCATCGCTATGGGTATCATCGCCTGGATTATCTTCGGTCTTATCGCTGGTGCTATCGCCAAACTCATCATGCCTGGGCGTGATGGCGGTGGCTTTATTTTGACCTGTATCCTTGGCGTCGTGGGTGCGGTTGTTGGTGGCTGGCTAGCGACAATGTTTGGCGTTGGTGGCAGCATCAGTGGTTTTAACCTGCACAGCTTCCTGGTCGCTGTGGTGGGTGCGGTTGTCGTGCTAGGGGTGTTCAGGTTACTCAGACGAACATAAATTACCCGGAAGCGGCTCTCCTGTGAGGGCCGTTTTTTTGTGCCTATCTTGATTTGCAAATAGGAATGAGAATAATTGTCGTTTCTGAATTACCCAATAATAAGACGACAATATGAACACCTCGCGTTTTGCATTATGTGCGTTGGCAGGAGCCGTGACGCTGGCATTTCAGGCACAGGCTTTTGCCGAAGAATCAACCGTCGTGGTGACGGGCTCAGAGCAGGGAAGTGAGCTTCCCGTCTGGACCAATAGCGCAACCAAATCGGCAGTTGCCGAAAGTAAAACGCCCCAGGTGATCAATACCCTGTCGGCACAAGAAATTGAACAGCGTCATGCGAACTCGGTGAATGAGATCCTGCGCTATGCCCCAGGGGTATCGACTGAGGTGCGCGGGAATACCTCTTACATGAGCGAATACAAAATTCGCGGGTTTACGGTTGAGCAGGAGTTCTATAACGGGCTTCAGTTACCCTATAACGTCACCGGGAATACCAAAGCGCGTATCGACCCCCTGTTGATTGACAGCATCGACATCCTGAAAGGACCGTCATCGGTGTTGTACGGTGGGGGCTCCCCCGGTGGGCTGGTTAATATTCAGGGTAAAAAGCCGCAAAAAGAGGCGAAAACCGAGCTGGGGTTCAGCACCGGAAACCGTAATCTGAAAGAGGGTTATCTGGACTCGACCGGGCAAATTGCCGACAGTGACTGGAATTATCGTCTGCTGGGCAAGGCGACAGAGAGCGACGACCAACCGCACACCACGCGCTATGAAAACTATCTGGTTGCACCGTCCGTCACCTGGCAGCCCGACAGCAAGACGCGTCTCACCCTTGACGCGCTGGCACAAAATACCCCGAGTTTATCTCCGTCTAACCCGTTGCCTCTGTCCTATTTACGCTCGAAATATGCCGGTCGTCGCGACTATGCGGGTGATGAGTGGAACGGCTTTAAGCAGCGCCAGTGGATGCTCAGCTACCGTTTTGAGCATGCATTTGACAATGGCTGGGGGGTGAGTCAGAAGACCCGCTATTTCGATGTTGATACACATCAGCGTAGTGCCTACCCGACGGGACCGGGTAGCGATGTCTATGACCTTAACCGCTTTGCCTATACCACGGATGAAGATCTTCAGAGCGTTAACGTTGATAACCAGATCACGAAAACGGTGTCTCTCGGCGAATGGCAGCATCACCTGTTGGCCGGGTTTGATTATCAGAAAATGAATTCACATTTCCACTATCGCTATGCCGCGGCGACGCCGGGAATCGATATGCGTTCTCCGGACTATACGCAGATCCATGAGAGTGCGCTGGGGCTTTACACCGCGCAAAAAAACCGACTGAGCTATCAGCAAAATGGCTACTACGTGCAGGATCAGGTTGAATATGGCGGGTTGAATGTGTTGGGTAGCTTGCGCTATGACGATTACCGTTCTGTGACCACCGACTATCTGCAACACGGTGATAAAGCGTGGGTTTCGCAGGATCGTGTGACCAAACGTCTGGGCGCACTCTACGCCTTCGGGAACGGGATCTCTCCATTCATCAGCTACTCCGAAGGTTTTTCCCCTGTGTCGCCGCAAGGGACGTTAACGGCAAAAGACGTCAAGCCAACGACCAGCAAACAGGTTGAGGGCGGGGTGAAGTACCTGCTGGAAGACTACGCCACAACCTTTACTGCATCGGTGTTTAACATTCGCCAGAAAAACGTCGTGACGACCGATCCCGGTTTCCTGAATTATCGTCAGACCGGAGAGGTGGAATCCAAAGGGGCGGAATTGTCTGCCATTAGCCGCCCTACGGACAACCTGACGCTGATTGCAAACTACGCTTACACGCATGCTATCAACACCGAAGATGATAAATACAAAGGTAAACGTCCAACGCAAGTACCGGAAAATGCAGTGAATTTGTGGGGAGACTATACCTTTGACAGCACACCGTTGAAAGGACTGAATCTGGGAGCTGGAGCCCGCTACACCGGCCCTATGGAGATCGCGCCGGATAACCATGCCGGTAAACTGGGGGGAACAACCCAGTTCGATCTCGCGGCATCGTACCGTATGGGTGAAATATTGCCGTCGCTGGCGGGGTTGACGCTAAAGGTCAGCGCACAAAATATCGCCAACAAAGAGACGTTAACCTGCTATGACGCGGCAAACTGCTGGATTGGGCGCGATCGGACGTATCAGTTAGGGGCAAGTTATCGTTTCTAAAAAAGCCCGGTAGTGCAGTGTGGACCGGGCCTGTCGGTTTTATCCGCCCTCACCCTGTGGGAGAGGGCGGCGGTAAGGGGAACAGATGCAGAGGCGTTACTGCGCTGCATCTTTCTGTGGGACCGCGTCATCATTCGCCGCAGGCTCTGTCACGGGAACACTCTCGCACGGCTTCTCTTTCGGGCAGATCCCGTTCAGCATTTTCAGCGTCACGCCGTTGGTCCAGCCAAAACCGTCCTGCAAAGGATACTCGCCGCCACCCCCTCCCGTTCCTGTCGTGGAAACATCATACTTCTCCACCAGTTTCTGTTCACGATCGTAGGTGTGCTGCACGTTTTTCAGGAAGCGCCAGGTCACGTCCATAGCCGCTTTCTTGTGACCGTAATTTTGCAGGCCTTCAGCGGCGATCCACTGCAGCGGCGCCCAGCCATTCGGGGCATCCCACTGCTGACTGCTGTTAAGGGTGGTTGTTGAAATACCGCCGGGTTTCAGCAAGCGAGATGCCGTTGCTGCCGCCACCTTATCGGCGCGATCTCTGGCGGCGGCATTGACGTACAGTGGGAAGAGGGCGGCTGCCGTGAGCTGATTACGTACTTTTTTGCTTTTCAGATCGTAATCCGCATACCACCCCTCTTTTTCATTCCACAGATAGTGCTCGATGGCCTTCTGACGGGCGGTTGCCCGTTCCTCATAGTGGGTTGCACTGGCCGTATCGCCAGCGTCCTGGCCTGCTTTTGCCAGCAGTTTTTCCATCTTAAACATCAGGGCATTCAAATCGACAGGAACCATGCTGGTGGTACGGATCGTGCCGAGTTTTTGCGGATCGTCCATCCAGCGGGAGCTAAAATCCCAGCCGGAAGCGGCGGCGGCACGCAGGTCGCGGTAAATCTGCGTGGCCGGGCGGTTAGGGTTATTTTTGGCCGTGGTGACATCGTCCAGCCAGGATTCTGGCCTCGGGGTATCTTTGTCATCCCAGTAGCGATTCAGGATCGTACCCTCATCCAGTTTCACCACCCGTTTGTTAGCCTGGCCCGGCTGAAGTGCGTCTGCGCCATCCATCCACCAGGCATACTCTTTTTCCATCTGCGGGCGGTATTTCTTCAGTGCATCGCTGTCGTGGGTGGCGAGCAACTCCACCATCAGAGCGAAGAAGGGAGGCTGTGAGCGGCTCAGATAGTAGCTGCGATTTCCGTTAGGAATGTGCCCCCAGGTGTCTACCTCATAAGCGAAGTTATCCACCATGTCGCGAACCGTGTCCCAGCGGTTGCTTTCGGCTAACCCCAGCATGGTGAAATAGCTGTCCCAGTAGTAGACCTCCCGAAAGCGACCTCCGGGCACAACATAGGGTTTGGGAAGCGGCAGAAGGGAGTCCCACTTGTCGGCCTTGTCGGTGGTGCGGGTCAATACGGGCCACAGGCCTTCAATATGCGCCCGCAATGTCTGTCCTGAAGGTGGCTCGTACTTTTCCCCTTCAGTGGGCAGGGTAAAATTAACATCGACGAAGTGACGTAAATCGAAACCTGACTGATTACGTTGCATGCGATAGTCGGCAAGGATCATCAGGGGATCGCTTTTAGGAATCGCATCGGCGAACGTTTTTTGATCGGGAAAGAGTTTGGCGCTTTGTACATCATTAAACAGCGGGCCAAGGAGCACGTCCGGGGACGCGGATTGGCTCGAAAGAGGATCGTTGGCATAACTTAGCGCGGTTATGCCAAACAGCGCGCCGCCGAGAGCTAGCTGCAAAAGGGTAGGGTGGCGCATTTGAGGTCTTATCATGGGTTATCTCCTTTATCTGCTGACCAGCGTGACCGCCGTCATCAACCACGAGAAAAACCTTAGACGAATATGCGCGGCTTCGCGTGCCGGATGTCCCATTTTGCGCACAACCAGACGATTTACCGCTTAAACCTCTTCCGACACCGGAATGTCTTTTAGTGTCCCTGGCGCGTGGCCAACAATGCGTTTAAATGCGCGGCTAAACGCCGCCAGCGATCCATAGCCTAAGCGTAAGGCCACGGTTTCGATGGGCTGATTTTCATGACGAATGTACTGAACCGCCAGACGCATTCGCAGCTCACTGAGATATTTTGCCGGGGTTGTCCCCGTAGCCGAAAGAAAACGTTCGGCGAACACGGAGCGAGATGTTCCTGCCTCTTTTGCCAGGTCTGCGACGCTCCAGTTCACACCAGGCTGTTGATGCATGGCGTAAATAGCGCGGCTCAGTCGGGGGTCACGCAACACCTGCACCCAGCCAGTCGCTCTGCCGCATCCGGCTTCCACCCATCCACGCACAATCAGTGCGGCAACGACATCAGCCAGACGCGCCAGAATCCCGGCAAACCCCACCTGGCGGGTCATAGACTCCCGCTCCATTGCCGACAGCAGCGGGTGGATCTCCGGCCAGGTGGACATCAGACGGCTTACCATCATGACTTCCGGCATCGCTTTGATCAGCGGCTGCATTCCGCCCAGTTCAAAGTCCATACATCCGCTAAAAATAATGGTGTTGGCATTTTCCGGGCAAGGCTCGCAGGAGATGGTACAAACCGAGTTGCAGATAGGCTCACTGGGGAAGGCATTCACGGGCATCACCTGCGCCTGTTCATCTGAGAGCAGAGCATGAGCGTTCCCGTTGGGAATAAAGAGCGCATCTCCACTGTTTAAGGTGAACGTTGCGCCGCTCTCCATGCGCAGCAGGGCAGCACCGTGACTCACAAAATGGAATTGCGCTTTACCAGGGGCCTGGTCGAAGGCGACGCCAAAGGGGGTACTGGCTTCAATCCGGCGGTATTTGACGCCAGAAAGGCGCATTCCGCGGAGCAGTTCGCTGATGAGATCGGGGGACGACTGGTGGATCATGATGTCACTTTCGGACGAATTATCAATAATCAGAGATTATATGTCATAGATCGTCCACGGGGAACACTCTATGCTTTTGCGACATTAGTCACATTTTTATAACGGGAGAACAACAGATGAATTCATGTGTCGCGGCGAGAGAGGCTATTGCGCCTGCCAGACCCGCCTGGCGAGCCGTCTATTCACTGGGGCTGGGGGTTTTTGGTTTAATCACGGCAGAGTTTTTACCGGCCAGTTTACTGACGCCGATGGCCGCGAGCCTGCATGTGAGTGAAGGGATGGCTGGACAGGCCGTTACCGCCACGGCGCTGGTGGCGCTGGTCACTGGGTTGTTGATTACCCCGGCGACCAAAAGTATCGACAGACGTTGGGTATTGATGTTCTTTTCGGTTCTGCAAATTGTCTCCAGCCTGCTGGTGGCGTTTGCGCCAACGCTGCATGTCTTACTGCTGGGACGACTGTTGCTGGGGGTCGCGATTGGTGGGTTCTGGGCAATGTCGACCGCTACGGCCATGCGTCTGGTTCCTGCGGATAACGTTCCGCAGGCGCTGGCGGTCATCTTTTCCAGTGTTTCAATTGCGACCGTTGTGGCTGCGCCGTTGGGCAGTTTTCTCGGTAGCCTGATTGGCTGGCGTAATGTGTTCCTGCTGTGCATTGTGCCCAGCGTGCTGGCGCTGCTGTGGCAGCTCTGGGTATTGCCGTCAATGAAGCCGGAAAATAGCGGCAGTTTTAGCACGATGTTCCGTGTACTGCGCCGTCCGGGTATGGTGGGCGGGTTACTGGCGACCGTGCTGATTTTCAGCGGGCACTTTGCCTTCTTTACGTATCTGCGCCCGTTCCTCGAAACGGTCGGCCAGGCGAGCGTTGAAACCATTTCACTGATTTTATTAGGTTTTGGTGTGGCTAACTTTGTCGGGACGTCCATCGCCGGACATCTGCTGGCCCGTAATTTACGCCTGACGCTGGCACTGGTTCCATTTGTGATGGGCGTGCTGGCGCTGACGATGGTGGCATTCGGTCACCTGGCGATTCTGGATGGTTTCCTGGTTGCGCTGTGGGGCTTTGCATTTGGGATGGTTCCGGTGGGCTGGTCAACCTGGCTTGCGACGACCGTCCCGGACGAAGCCGAAAGTGCAGGGGGATTGCTGGTGGCGTCTATCCAGTTTGCAATTGGAGCCGGGGCGGCAGGCGGTGGTGCGATGTTTGACCTCAACGGCGCAAGCGGCGTCTTTGCCGGCAGCGGGTTACTGCTGGTTACGGCAATGGTGATTGTGTTTATGGGTGTGCGGGTCCGCGCGCAGTAAGCCAGATGACGTCCGCTTCCCTCTCTTTTCGGGAGAGGGAAGCGGCAGGCATCCGGACAACAGGCGGGACTCGCGACCTGATGGTCTGGGCTGATGGGGTAACGGTTGTGCGCAGCCCTTGTCACCACGGAACGACCTTACCGAAGCGATCCAGGAATTCCAGACCTGGCCTGCTTCGTTTGCGCTCAATCACACTGACGATATCCGGGATGGTCTCCGTAAGGCTGAATGCTCCATCCTCGCCCCCCAGATCTGTGCGTATCCAGCCTGGTGCAAGTAGCAGCAAAGCCCGGTCGGGAGTCTTCAGGGCCTGTCGCGCCGCATAACTGCGCATGTACTGATTGAGCGCAGCTTTCGTCCCACGGTAAACCTCTTTTCCTCCCTTTTCGTTGTTGCTGATGCTGCCCTGACCAGATGACATTACGCCGATTAACCCATCCGCAGTTACTTGCGCCTGAAAAGCGTCTATCACTCTCAGGGGGGAGAGGGCATTGGTGATCATCACATGGACAAACTCTTCAGTGCTGACTTCTGCAATAGTTTCACTTTGGTTCTGGTTGGCGATGCCTGCATTGACAAAAAGCGTGTCGTAACGCTGATACCGGAGGCGTGTCTTTAGGTCGGCAAGTTGCGCAGTATCCGTCATATCAAGGTGCTCGACCGTCAGAGACAGTGGGTAACGTGCAGATAGTGCATGAAGAGCGGCATTAGTGCTGCGAACGGTTGCTGTGACGTTCCATCCCCTGTGGAGCAGTTCTTCTGCCATGGCGAAGCCGATACCCCGGGAAGCGCCAATCAGCAGCATATGCGGTCTTTCCGCTCTTGGTTCATTCAGTGTCATTTTTGTCACTCCTGCCTATCTCGTGTAGGGATAATTTAAACGCAGGGCCACCCTTGCACCAGACGCGTGGAGTGCAATAATAGATTGCATTTGATGCAATGGTTCGAAGCATATGCCGGAAATTGATCTGAATTTACTGACCGCGTTGGATGCCCTGCTGGCCGAGTGCAGTGTCACGCGAGCAGCTCAGCGTCTGGGACTTAGCACATCTGCGATGAGCCGGACACTGACCCGCTTACGTCATGTCACTGGCGATCCGCTTTTAGTCCAGGCCGGGCGTTACATGGTCCCCACGCCCTATGCAGCGAAACTGGCCGAAAACGTAAGCCAGGCGGTGTTCAGTGCACGGACGCTCCTTCAGCCGCCGGGGGAGGCTATCAACCTTGCCACAACGGAACGAAGCGTTGTTATCCGGGCGAACGAGGGATTTATCGACCTGTGTGCAGCGCCTTTGCTGCAAGAAATGCGGCAAGTTGCACCCAATATGCAGCTCCTCTTTGCCAGTAAATCCGATAAAGACGTGCAGGCGTTGCGAGAGGGGAAAATTGATCTGGAAATTGGTGTGCTGGGGACGAATGCGCCGGAGCTGAAAACCCGATTACTTTTCAGCGATCGTTTTGTCAGCATTTGCCAAAAGGATCATCCTCTTTTACAAGAACCAGGCATAACACCTGAGCGTTACATCCGTTTTCCTCATGTTGTCGTTTCCAGAAAAAATAAACAGTGGGGGCCGGTCGATACGGCACTGGATGTGCTGGGGCTGCGACGGAAAATCGTGATGTCAGTGCCTTCCTACGGCTGCGCGATCAATCTTATTCGTCATTCAGATGCCATTGGCCTCGTGCCTTTTACCGTGCTGGCATGGTCCGATCCCTGCGCTGAAATCAACTATTTCGAACTGCCAGTGCCCACGCCGCCGATAAAGGTTTCTGCCATCTGGCATCCACGAATGCATGCCGATCCTGTGCATCAGTGGGTCCGGGAGACGATCGTAAAAGTGTCCCGCAGCGAATTTAGCAGGCACACTCGTGCAATGCTGGAAAAGGCAAACGTGAAGTGAATTCAATGTGAATAGATCGGTGTCAATCCGGTAAATCACCAGGCCATTTCTGGCTGAAACGTTATTGTCCGTCATCCATTCCCATCAAAACCCTGCTCACGCAACATCCATGGGTTAGTGCCAGAACAGAATAGTTTCACCAAACAATTACATTGACAGCTTCCATTGATACGATCAAAACTAAACCGTACAGTTCACATTTGATGTGAATGAGATGATTTTTGCAGAGGGATTGCCGGTAAGTGCAACCCTTAACCACAACGAAAGGATCTGCACATGAAGATGTTAAGGCAAATCAGTGGGCTGGCGGTTATGGGTATCACCCTCCTGATGGTGGGGTGTGCCAGGAATGAGCCTGTGCGTTACAGCGGCATCGACTCGGCGTCAACGTTGACAGTAAATACCGACGATGACGCTGACCGCATCCCCTATCGTTATTCACCCCAGGTGGACTGGCGCAAGTACGACAGCATTATTATTGACCCGGTGAAAATTTATCAGGGTAACGACGGACAGTTTGATGATATGGCGCAGGATGATCGCCGTACCCTTGCCACCTATATGCAAGAGCAGTTCAGCAAAGCATTGGAGCCACGTTTTAACAAGGTCAAAGAGCCTGCGGCGAACACGTTGCGTCTGAAACTGACGCTGACGGGCGCTGATACCACGCCGCAAGTGGTGGGAACTTTCACCAAATTCGATCTGGCGGGCGGTCCTTACAACATCGTGCAATCGATACGGGGTGGCAAGGGACTGATGAGCGGTTCGGTGGATTATGCCGTTGAAATTTATGATGCAAACAGCCACGAACTGCTGAAAGCCTACGTTGCGCGACAGTATCCAAATGCCATGAATGTTTCTGCCAGCATCGGCTCGCTGAGTGCCGCTGAAGTCGGTATTGAAAAAGGGGCAGAAGAACTGGCGGAAGCGCTCAGATAGCGCCAGCCAAAACGTGTGCAGCCGGGAGGCGTTCAACCCGACCGGCTGTGATTTTCCTCATGAGTTTCGTTCTGGCGAACCCCAGCTATGAAAACATTCCCGCATCTGACGATCTGCCCGCATTGCGACAGTGTTTACCAGACATTGCCCTGTGCGTCGGGTGAAACCGCACGTTGCCAGCGATGTTACGCCGTTCTATGGCGTGGTCAGCGGCGTGTACCTGGTCATGTATTGCCTCTGATGTTGACGGCGGCCATTACCCTGTTCCTGGCCTGTATTTTTCCGGTTATCTCCGTCGGATTTCATGGGATGACGAATGACACCACGCTGTGGAATGCGGCCTGGGCGCTGGCTTCCGGAGACGGTAATCCCCTTATGGCACTCTGTACCGTGTTTCTTCTGGTTATCGCGCCATTCTTACAGATCGCACTGACAGCCTGGCTGCTGATTTTTGCGCGTTTTGGGCGTCCAGCACCTGCGTTTATCTTCAGCATGAAAGCGCTCAGATGGCTGCATCCCTGGAGTATGGTGGAAGTCGGTGTGCTGGGTTTTCTTGTGGCGGGGGTAAAACTCTCGTCGCTGCTGGACGTATCCGTAGGATCTGGCGGTTGGGCGCTGGCGGTCTCCTGCGTGTTAGTGGTTGTGATTAACAGCCATGATCTGCGTTCACTGTGGGATCTGCTCCCGAGCGAGGAGAAGGGCTGTGATAATTAATCCCCCCTTTGCCCGTCAGGTGCAGGTGTGCCGCTGTCCACTGTGTGGTCTGGTGTGTGCCGATGAAGCGACGCCTGGTGTTCGCAGAAAATGTCCTCGCTGCCAGACGGTACTGCCTCACTGCCAGCCAGAGCATTCGCATTTAAGCTGGGCGCTGCTTTTAACCTCGATGATCCTGTATGTCCCCGCCAATATTTTCCCGGCGATGCACACGTCATTTCTCGGCTATGGCAGTGAAAGCACCATCCTTTCCGGCGTTGTCGCCTTCTGGCGAAGCGGTTCGTGGGGCATCGCGACGATCATCTTCATTGCCAGCGTGATTGTTCCCTGCCTGAAATTTTTGTCACTGAGTCTCTTGTTGATCTCTCGTGCCCGTAAGAGCGTCTGGGCCAGATGTGAGCGCGCCAGGCTTTACAGGATAACGGAGTGGATTGGCTGTTGGTCGATGCTGGATGTGGTGGTGGTGGCCGTGGTATGTGGCCTGCTCCGTTTTCATGCGCTGAGTGAGGCCGAACCCCGGTCAGGGATCCTGTATTTCGGCCTGGTGGTTATTTTGACCATGCTCTGTGCGTTGAGTTTTGAACCAAAAACATTATGGGAAGACAAGCAATGAAGCGTCCTGTTTCGGGTATTCCTCTTTTTTACCGTGGGCGCTGGCGTAACGCCTTTATCTGGTTGCTTCCTGTTGTCGCATTTATTGTTGCGGTGTCGATGGTGATTCAGGCGCGCTTATCCGTCGGTCCGGAAGTGGTTATTGCGTTTCGCAGTGCAGCCGGTCTCGAAGCCGGAAAAACGGCGGTTAAATACAAAGATGTCACCGTCGGACTAGTGAAGGCGATCACCCTCAGTCCCGATAACACTCAGGTGCTGGTGCGGGTCGCACTCGGCAGAGATGCGCAAAATCTGACGCGCGCCGATACCCGATTTTGGGTGGTCCGGCCGCGTGTCGGAATGAGCGGAGTCAGCGGCATTGATACGCTGTTATCCGGGGCTTACATCGGCGTGGACAGAGGGCAGTCTGATGAAAGCCAATACCGTTTCACTGGTCTGGAAATCCCGCCGGCTATCGTCAACGGTATGGCGGGGAGCCAGTTTAAGCTTGAAGCGGATGACCTTGGATCGCTGGATATTAACTCCCCGGTTTACTATCGGCGTATCCCGGTCGGGCGGATTACGTCTTATCAGCTGCGTAAAGACGGCAGGGGGATCGATCTCAACATCTTTATTGATGCTCCTTATGACCGCCTGGTTACTGCCGATTCACGATTCTGGAACGTGAGTGGGGTGGATCTTTCCGTCGGAAGCGATGGCTTTCAGCTTAAAACCCAGACCGTTGCTGCCATCATGGCGGGAGGGATCGCATTCTCCAGACTGGATAACCCAACCCAGGGAGGGCTCTATAAGCGAACCCGTTACAAGCTGGCGCCGGATCAGGAAACGGCAATGGCTCCAGCAGATGGCCCACCGGTGCGATTTCAGTTACGTTTTGAACATCCCTTGCATGGCCTGAACGTTGGCGCACCGGTTGAGTTTTCCAGTGTGCGGATCGGACATGTTGCCTCGGTTGAACTCGACTATAACCCCGAGGGATATCGCTTTCCGACCATTGTGGATATTGATGTTTATCCCTCCCGGATGGGCAATGTGCTTGAGAAACTCCCTAAACCAACAGGCGACACTGACCTTAATACGGTTATTTTCACCCGTGAAATGATCGCGCATGGCCTGCGGGCAAAGGCTGCGGCCAGTAGTTTGCTGACGGGGCAACTTTATATCTCGCTCGATTTTGTCCCGGATGCGCCAGAAGTGAATTTTGATGCGGCAAAACGCCCGGTTGAGCTACCCACCGTGAATGGCGGGCTGACCATCCTTCAGGATCAGCTCACAGGTATCGCCCGGAAAATAAACAAAATGCCGCTGGATGAGATCGGGAACAACATGAACACCGCGCTGGTTGAACTGAATAAAACGCTGAGAATGGTGAACAATCAGTCTCTGCCTGCTGCCAACCACCTGATGCAACAGGCGCAGCAAACGACACAAGACGCGCAAAAGCTGCTGGCGGAAGATTCCTCTCTGGTCATTCATCTCCTGCACTCTTTGCAGGAGGCCACCCGAACGCTACGGGCCGTGCGCAGCCTGACAAATCAGTTGGATCGCCATCCGGAATCATTATTGCAGGGCCGCACTGACGATGTGGTGCTCAATGTTCCTCATTCACTCAAGGAAGGAGAGCAGCCGTGAAAACTGTTTTCTGTCTCGTCATCGGTGTCGCGTGCGGGCTGGCCGGTTGTTCATCTCCCCAGGTGCGTTACCACACGCTGGTCAATACCGACCCCGTATCCCGTGTTGTCACGCCGTCCGATTTTGTGATCGATCTGTTGCCCGTTGGTGTTCCTGCTCAACTGGATATGCCACAGATTGTGGTTCGCCAAAGCGACAACGGTGTGGTTGTTCTGGACAACGAACGCTGGTTAAGTCCGTTGGGGGATGAGGTGCAGGCGGCGCTGTCCCTCAGAATGACGCAGCAACTCAATACCGTGGATGTGGCCGGGTTGGCGAGGGATAACAACAAACCGGTGGTGCGCATCCTATTGCAGGTTCGGCGTTTTGATAGCTGGCCGGGTAATGCCGTTACTCTGGATGCTAGCTGGAGCTTATCCACTCAACGAGAGTCAGGGAATCGTCGGCTGGTGTGCGAAAGCCACCTGTCGCAACCTCTCTCCGGCGATCCGACGGACATGTTTGCTGCCTGGCAGAGTGTGATTGAACGGCTGGCTCGTCAGATTGGACAGACGGCGACTCACTGGATGGCAACGGGTACGGCTGTATGTCGTCGCGATTAGTTTCGGTCAGCGCCAAAAACCGGGTTCGATGGAACGCGCCCGGTAACAGGGCAGGGACGTGTTATTCAGGCTTTTTAACTGCGCCGTCCAGAAAGAGACGCACACCATTTGTGACCATCTCGCTGATTTTTTCCTGAGAGAAATCAGGCATATCTCGCAAGAAAAATAACACCTCGGTTTCTGCCTTGATCAGGGACGTAAACTGGATGGCGCGAAGCATTGGGTCCGATGCTGCCAGTTCCCCCCGTTCCATCGCCGCTTTCATTTCCTGAGCCAGCGCTTCCATACTTTGCCGGATACCGGATTCCAGAAACCGTTGTCCGATATCGGAATGACCGGCTTCACCCAGCACAACGCGATAGATCTGAAGTGCCTGGTTATCCCCTGCCACCACCCGGAGCATATCTTCACCAAAGCGGACGAGCCTTTGCTCCAGGGAGAGACGCTGGTTGTCGGGTTGCGTGAGCCCGCTCGCGGCTTCGGTGAGAAACCTGGCGCTGTAATTGCGCACAACCGTTTCAAACAACGCCTCTTTTGAAGAGAAGTATTTATACAGCGTGGCCTTGGATCCACCCGCACGTCTGGCCACTTCATCCATTGAGGCACGCTCGTACCCAATCTCCAGAAACACCTCAGCGGCGGCAGCTACGATCCTCTGGCGGCGCGCTTGCGTCAGTACCTTCATGTTGAACCCTTACTGATCAAAAAATAACTACACCGTACAGTACTCACATTATTATGCCATGTATACGCCTTGAATGCCTGGATGGGGATCGCGTAATGGGTATCGGGAAGAGAGGAATGCTCGCTTATAAAAGGGGATTACTGGCAGCCAGAGCAGTCTGAAAAACGGAGTCAGGATCATCATGCAATTGTCTGTTGATGAAAATAATTCTCATTCATTACTCCATGTGATAAGTTTCATTATAAATGCAACTTATAGTTGGGGACGCAATCATGAACGCAAGTGAGAAAGCCGGACATACCTTCTTAGCCAGCCTGGGGAAGACCCGTTTGCGGCCTGGCGGCGTTGATGCAACCGAGTGGCTGTTCAATCAGTCGAATCTCTCGGCGGACAGCATCGTGTTGGAGGTCGCCTGCAATATGGGAACCACTTCTATCGAACTGGCGCAGCGTTTTGGCTGCACGATATACGCCGTTGATATGGACAACAATGCGCTGAACAAGACGCGGCAAAACGTTGCTGCAGCCGGTCTGCAGGATAAAATTCAGGTACTGGAAGCGAACGCCACATCGCTACCCTTCGCCGACGATGCCTTCGACGTTGTCATTAACGAAGCGATGCTGACCATGTACGTGGATAAGGCCAAGACCCGGTTGATCGATGAGTACTATCGCGTGCTCAAACCCGGCGGCCGTCTGCTGACGCATGACATCATGTTTACCAACGAGCGGCTGGAGACGGGCAGGCAGACGCAACTGGCAGAGATTGTGAAATCCAATGTCAGCCCTATGGCGGAGTCTGCGTGGAAAGCACTGTTTATCGCGAGGGGTTTCCGGTCAGTCACTACCCAACACGGGGCGATGTCGCTTATGTCACCTCAGGGGCTGATTCGCGACGAAGGGCTGGTGCGAACGGCGAAAATCCTGTTTAACGGGTTACGCACCCATGAGAACCGAACGCGCTTCCTGGGCATGTTCAGATTCTTCCGCCGTAACCGTCATCAACTGAACTACATCGCTTGCTGTTCGCAAAAATAGCGCTCAGGGGCTGGGTTGTCGCGAGAGGCGCGTGTAAAAAAACGTCCCGCATTCATTTAAGCCAGCGTTTTTTCAAACGCTGGAAATCGCTACGTTGGAGACGTTGTCCACTCAAAAAAATTCGATAAACCGGCTTTCTCGGCCCATTTTCAGGGAAGCCCTGAGCACTCAGCACAGGCTCACTAAATCAGCCTCAGCTAAAGATCTATTGTACAAGTCGGCAATTACACCGAGGACAAGAGTTTTCCGGAACATCGTTTAGCAGGAAAAATAGAATTGAGATTTTTAACGTTGTTTACACTACTTATTGCTATCACCCTACATGCCGAAGATCATGATTATGGCCCGCCAATCGCCGTATGCCTAAACAAACATACCATTCCCTATATTGACTCGACGGTTCCTGCTGAGAAAATCGTTAATGATGTTTATAAGGCGTGCCAGGGTATCGTTGATGAATGGAATAACGAAAAAGCCTCTTTGCTCAGGGGAATGGTAATCAAGCAGGATAAGGCATTTCGCGATATGTATACTTATTATTGTTCTGGTTCGAGTGGTGGGAGAGACTTTCTTGCCGCCGAAATCAATTTTTCAATTTGCGCCAGAGGAATGTTCTCTTCGTAACAAGTCAGAAAGAATTCGTGTGTAATGTCAGAGTAGAAGACCTCTGCAACTTGTTGTAAAGGCGATGTTTCACCTATAGATAACTCCAGATACATGCCATCACGTAGTACGTCGCTTCCACGCCTCAGTTCATATTTAATCTCAGACACAGGAGATTCCTTTTTTACAATGACGGTGAAGGCCGTTCGCCTCAGGTAACATCAAAAACGGTTTGGGAGGAACATAGCCAGACTTCTGGCATAGAGCGAACATGAATCTTGCACGAATACTAACCGTTTGGTGAACGTGTGCGAAAAGTAAATGTGTCGAATAACAGGGACACTCAGATCTTGAGTGCAGCAAGGATGGAGGCTTCTATTTTCTCCGGAGTCGTGAACGGCGCAAAACGCATGAGTGGTGTACCGTCGCGACCGATCAGGAACTTCGTGAAATTCCACTTGATCCGTCCGCCCAGAACGCCGGGCAACTCGTTTTTCAGGTAACGAAACATCGGGTGCGCGGCGACGCCATTGACCTCCACTTTCTCGAACATGGGGAAGCTCACACCGTAGTTGACGTGACAGGTCAGCCCGATTTCCTCAGCACCGCCGGGTTCCTGCTTACCAAACTGGTTGCAGGGGAAACCCAGCACCACAAGCCCCTGGACAGCATATTTCTTATAGAGTGCTTCAAGGCCAGCATATTGTGGCGTGAAGCCGCAATGGCTGGCAGTATTCACCACCAGAACCAGCTTGCCTGCATAGTCAGTCATTGATATGGTCTGGCCGCGCAGGCTGGTGGCAGTAAATTGATAGAAGGTGGTCATATCAGAGCTCCTGAGAGTAGAAACCGTTCAATGCCGACATTGCCACGTAGCGCGTTGATGCCGGGGATCGCGTCGTGAGGGATGGCATGAGTCTGGTAGAGCGGTTCAATAAGTGTGTTGCATCCATCGGTTGAACTCACCGTAGAATCGGGCATTCGGAATACATAGTCTATCTCCTGAGAGTCCAGGAAATCGTCCGCCCTCTTCAGAGTGACATTATCAATATAGATAGAGAATAACGGCAGGCGTTAAGCACACGTTAACTCACCGGAAAAAGTCATCCACCGAATCGCTCCACTCATGGCCAGACACAGACCATACCTTGTTTATCGGGGGAGGAAATCCGCTCCTGCAGTACCCATTTTTCCCCACGAAATCGAATGCTCCATGCGGATACCCGTTGATAAGGAGCACGCACCTCTGACTGTCTTCTGACCAGCCGATTTTAACGTCAGAAGGAATGTGCCCATCTGAAATATCCTCGGCATTGTAGATATGTACTGCTGATCCTACCCGCGTAATATGGACACAACCCTAAGCGAGGTTCTGGTTTTCAAATTGTTCCGGACTAAGACCGCCAC
>NZ_WLVC01000024.1:0-71355 GCF_016859735.1 Lelliottia sp. RWM.1
GATTTTTCTCTTCATCCGACCGGGTTGTTTGTGAAGTGATTCACATCCGCCGTGTCGATGGAGGCGCATTATAGGGATCCCATTTTTTAGCACAAGCATTTTTTAGATCTTTTTTTCTGACTGCTGATTTTCCGCGCTTTTCGCTGAAATACCGCCCGACCTGCTTAAATATTGACGTATTTTACCTTGTCTGGATCCCATAATATGATCAAAGTCTTCGGTATACCGTTCATCTGTTGAGGTAGATATGTCTGCAGTATTACGTCCTTATAAAGATCTGCACCCCCAAAAAGGCGATCGCGTAATGATCGATACCAGTAGCGTGGTCATTGGTGATGTTCGAATGGCCGACGATGTCAGCATCTGGCCACTCGTTGCGATCAGGGGAGATGTTAATTATGTGGCAATTGGTGCTCGTACCAATATTCAGGACGGCAGTGTTCTGCACGTGACCCACAAATCCTCACATAATCCTGAAGGCAATCCGCTTATCGTCGGTGAAGATGTCACCATCGGTCATAAAGTAATGTTACATGGCTGCACGATCGGTAACAGGGTACTTGTTGGTATGGGATCGATTTTGCTGGATGGTGTCATCGTGGAAGATGATGTAATGATTGGAGCCGGAAGCCTTGTACCGCAGAATAAGCGTCTTGAAAGCGGTTATCTTTATTTAGGCAGCCCAGTAAAACAAATCCGCCCCTTAAAAGAGACGGAAATCGAAGGATTGAAATACTCAGCGAATAACTACGTTAAATGGAAGAATGACTATCTGGATCAGGACAACCAGACCCAGCCCTGATCGTCTTCCTGCTGATTGCGGATTAAGTCGCTGGCTTCCTCTTCCAGATCCCAGCGATTTTCGCAAAACACCGCTAATGGGTTTGAACCACCAAAACGATGTAGCAGTGTTTCGCCACCTATTGCACAAGTAAGTTGAATCCCGTGAACCAGAACCGGGAAACAGACAGCGTTTCTGCTTTCATCCCAACTCTCTCTGTCGGGAAAGTGAATAGCCTGATTCACATCGACAGTTCCTGTTTCAGTTTTTCGATAACAGGTTCAATTGCTGGCATAACGCCATGCCAGAGCAGCACCGCATGTGCAGCCTGCCCAACCAGCATACCCAGACCATCAGCCAGATGTTTTGCTCCATGTTGTTCGCACCAGTAAAGGAAAGGCGTCTTTCCTTTCTGATAGAACATGTCGTAGAAGAAAACATGAGTATTCACTAGCGAGGCAGGAATAGCGGGAACCTCTCCACTCATACCGCTGGACGTTGCATTAATGACAAGATCGAACTCATGACCAGCAAGATCATCAAGTGCGACAGCGCTAACGCTGCCAGTATGTGCAAACAACGCCGCCAACTCTTCGGCTCTGGAAAATGTTCGATTGGTCATCGTGACAGCGCAATCAAGTGATAACAGTGGAAGCAATACTCCCCGAGACGCCCCACCAGCACCAATCAGCAATATCCTGAAACCTGGCTTTATGAAGGACAGTCGTTCTAAATCGCTGAGTAGCCCAATCCCATCGGTGTTATCACCGAGCAAGCGACCATCTTCAAGCCGTTTAAGGGTGTTCACCGCACCCGCAAGAGACGCTCGCTCTGTAAGCTCATCAGCTCGTTCAAATGCTTCCTCTTTAAAAGGTACTGTCACATTTGCCCCTTTCCCACCCTCGTCGAAAAAGGTATCCAGAGAGGCAACGAACCCATCAATTGGCGCTAATACCCGCCCATAGGGATGGCTGATCTGCAACTGTTTCGCAAACATTTGATGGATTAACGGCGATTTACTGTGTGCTATTGGGTTACCAAAAACGGCATAAGTTTCCATTATTTACCCCTGGCGAAAACGCTCACCGGTCAAGGCATCTCTAATTTCCGATGGATTCAGACGCCCCCCCGTTTCTCCTGAAGCAACGGGGAAATCATCACCAAACTGCGCCAGTACTTCCTGAGTTGTTCTACAAGGAGGCAGGCCCGTAAGATTAGCACTGGTTGATACCAAAGGCTTACCAAATGCCAGACACAATTCAACCACCAGCGGATGATCCGTTACCCGAACCGCAAGGGAATCAAAGCGACCAGTTAACCAGCGAGGCGTCGTCGCTTGCGCCGGGAACACGAATGTCACAGGCCCTGGCCATGCTGAAAAGATCGTTTCTCGCTGAGCCGGTGTTAGCATGGAGTCATCAATATAAGGTTTGAGTTGCTCATAATTGGCAGCAATCAGAATCAGGCCCTTTTCAACCGGCCTCTGTTTTAGTTCAAGCAAACGGTCAACTGCCGTTTCACTGTCAGGGTCGCATCCGACTCCAAAAACAGCTTCAGTTGGATAAGCGATGACTTCTTCATTTTTCAGAACGTCCACAGCATATGCGATGGAGCCTGATGGCAGGTTTTTATTCACTGGTTTGATCCGCCGGAACCGGCTTTCCACATTGTTTACCGGCACAGAAGCATTTCACTCCCTGTGCTGTTTTCTTCTCGATAAGCAGCGGATAGTCACAATAAGAGCAGACACCCGCTACCGGTTTGAAATTGATAACAAACTGGCATTCAGGATAGCGATCGCATGAATGGAAGGTCTTACCAAAACGAGAACGACGTTGTACCAGTTGCCCCCTCTGACATTGCGGGCACGTGATGGCCGTTTCATCTGGTTTATCAATTTGTTCTGTATGCCCACACTCTGGGTAGTGACTACACCCGATAAACATACCAAAGCGGCCCTGGCGCAGAGCTAAGTCACTACCACATAGTGGACAAACTTGCCCCTCCAGAATTTTAACGATATGTCCGTCCGCCTGACTTTTCAGGGGACGGACATAGTCACATTCCGGATAATGCGAACAACCGAGAAACGGACCGTGTTTCCCGGACCGAATGACAAGCTCAGCCCCACATTGTGGGCAGGGCTCATTTTTATGCACCGTGAACAGTGCTGATTTGGCCATAACAACTCTTGGTGCGACACATTGAATCAGTGAAGCATACCTTCATTCACTTCAAAGAGTAATTCTTCCATTTGCTGATAGGCATTTTCACAGCCAGGTATATTGAACAGAACCATCAGGATCACCCATTTAAGGTCTTCCAGCTCAAATTCTGCCGTATCCAGCGCCATGACGCGCTCTATCACCATTTCTCGCGTTTCGAGGTTTAGCACCTGTATCTGCTCAAGGAATAAGATGAATCCTCGGCAGCTGGCATCCAGCCTTTCACACTCTTCAGCTGTATAAATACGTACAGACAGTGGATCGGAAGCAAGCTGCATCGGTTCGGCGAGGCCTTCCTGATAATCAGCCAGTTTCTCAAGCCATATTAACGCATTATAGATATCTTCCCGTTCGAATCCCGCATCAGTAAGGTCCCGTGTCAATTTGTCCTGATCCACGCGCATTTCTGCTTCGTTATGGATGTAAGTTTCAAACAAATACATCAGTACGTCGAACATGGCTTGCCCTCCTCAATCGGACATAGCCGCCGGGTACAGCTGCGATCCACCCTGCTAACTCCAGTTCGAGTAGCTGTGCTACCGTTACTGGCACAGGTTGGCCGGCACGTTCAGCGACAACGTCAACAGGTGTTACCTCATCTCCTACGTTAGCCAGGAGCTTCGGAAATGGCAATGCCACCTCCTCCTGATCTGATGAATAAAGTCGCTTTTCAGGTTCATCTGGCAACCAATGTAAGCCGTATCGCAAATTTTCGAGTATATCTTCAGTGTTCGTTACTGGCGTAGCGCCTTGCTTAATCAGCCAGTGCGGTCCTTCACAACCTGGGTTTCCGACAGGGCCGGGTAAAGCAAAAACCTCACGCCCCTGTTCAAGCGCACATCTCGCAGTGACAAGTGACCCGCTGCGCACAGCAGCCTCAACCACCAGAACACCCCGGCTAAGACCACTAATAATACGATTACGGCGAGGGAAATTTCCGGGTCTGGGCGGTGTCGCGAGCGAGAATTCAGAAACGATAGCCCCTTCAGAGGCAACAATATGTTCCGCCAGGAAGGCATATCTACGCGGGTAAACACTAAAAAGTCCATTACCTAATACAGCGACACTTCGCCCCTTGGCCGTAAGCGCGGCGCTGTGGGAAACACCATCAATACCACACGCCAGACCACTGGTAATCGTAAAACCACATTGAGCCAATTGCTCGCAGAAAATTCGCCCCCATCTTTCACCATACCAGGACGGCGCACGGCTGCCCACAACGGCCAACTGTAAGCTATTAAGTACATCAACATGGCCTTTCACAAAGATCGCCCCTGGGTAATCGGGAATCGCTCGTAATAAAGGAGGATAAAGTGGGCTACATGCAAGTAGTAGATGATTACCCGGTTGCTCGAGCCAAATTAAACTCCGTTCAAGCTCATACTGACTGAGTGCGAAGAATCTTTTGGTCTGCCTGGCAGATAGCCCCGCCTCTCTGACTGTAGTGTCATCAATGATCGTCTGACAAAGCAGTCGTTGTGCAACGCATAGCATCACATCACCACATAGCGCATCTATATTTATCAGCCGTAACCATATCTCTGTAGATGTCATCCTTTTCCCTGCCATAAGCAGCCTCAGCAATCTTTGCGATTGGTCACCGATGCTGTCAATCGAAGGGGGATTTGTCTAGAATAGAGGTAATATTCTCATCAACTCCTGAACACGACTCTGGAAATTTATGGCAGTTTTGCAAGTGTTACATATCCCGGACGAGCGCCTTCGCATCGTCGCTGAACCGGTTAAAGAAGTGAATGCAGACATTCAGCGTATCGTCGATGATATGTTCGATACTATGTATGCCGAAGAAGGTATTGGTCTTGCGGCAACCCAGGTGGACATTCACAAGCGTATTATCGTGATCGACGTTTCTGAGAATCGCGAAGACCGTCTGGTATTAATTAATCCTGAACTGCTCGAAAAAAGCGGTGAAACAGGAATAGAAGAAGGCTGTCTGTCTATTCCTGAACAGAGAGCTTTAGTACCTCGTGCGGAAAAGGTAAAAATTCGGGCACTTGATCGCGACGGAAATCCGTTCGAACTTGAAGCCGATGACCTTCTGGCGATTTGTATTCAGCATGAGATGGATCATCTGGTTGGTAAGCTATTTATCGATTATCTCTCTCCACTGAAACAGCAGCGCATCCGCCAAAAAGTAGAGAAACTTGATCGCATGCGTTCTCGCGCATAACATTCAAGGATACAAGGAATAACGTGTCTAGAAAGCTACGTATTATCTTCGCGGGAACCCCTGATTTTGCAGCGCGTCATCTTGAGGCGCTGTTATCTTCTGGTCACCAGATTGTTGGCGTGTTTACTCAGCCCGATCGCCCTGCTGGTCGTGGTAAAAAACTGATGCCGAGCCCGGTGAAAATGTTAGCAGAAGAGCATGGATTACCCGTGCTCCAGCCTGTGTCATTGCGCCCTCAGGAAAATCAGGAACGGGTTGCCAACCTGAACGCCGATGTCATGGTGGTAGTGGCTTACGGTTTAATTCTTCCAAAAGCCGTTCTTGATATGCCACGTCTGGGTTGCATCAACGTGCACGGCTCTTTGCTCCCTCGCTGGCGAGGTGCTGCGCCAATCCAGCGATCTCTTTGGGCAGGAGATACAGAAACTGGCGTCACTATCATGAAGATGGACGTAGGTCTCGACACAGGGGACATGCTCTATAAACTGGCGTGCCCAATTACAGCAGAAGACACAAGTGCCACTCTATACGATAAACTGGCAGGACTTGGTCCACAGGGTCTCATTGAGACGTTACAACAGCTGGCGAGTAATACAGCACAACCTGAAGTTCAGGATGAAGCTCTCGTTACCTACGCAGAGAAACTGAGCAAGGATGAGGCTCAGATAGACTGGTCGCTATCCGCAGTGCAGCTTGAACGTTGCATTCGCGCCTTTAATCCATGGCCAATGAGTTGGATCATGATTGATGGTCAGCCGGTTAAAGTCTGGAAAGCCTCTGTCATCGAAGGACATTCAGCCAAAGAGCCTGGAACGATCATTGATGCTAACAAACACGGTATACAGGTCGCTACGGCTGAGGGTATCTTGAACCTTGAGTCACTGCAACCTGCCGGAAAGAAAGCGATGAGTGCCCAGGATCTATTAAATTCCCGTCGTGAATGGTTTGTTCCCGGCCTTAGTCTTGCCTGAACTCATTTATCCTTAAGGCCCGGAGTTTCCGGGCATTTTTATTTTTACGGTTATGAAAAAACAAAATCTACGCAGCCTGGCGGCACAGGCCATTGAAAAAGTCATCGAGCAAGGGCAATCATTGAGTAATGTCCTTCCTCCACTACAACAAAAAGTTTCGGATAAAGACAAAGCACTCCTCCAGGAGTTGTGTTTTGGCGTCCTGCGCACACTTTCACAGCTTGATTGGTTGGTTAGTAAGCTGATGTCGCGTCCGATGACGGGCAAACAGCGTACGATTCATTATTTGATCATGGTCGGCTTCTACCAACTTCTTTACACGCGTATTCCTCCCCATGCTGCGCTGGCAGAAACCGTCGAAGGTGCGGTCGCGATTAAACGACCTCAGCTAAAAGGCTTGATCAACGGTGTGTTGCGCCAGTTTCAGCGCCAACAAGAAGAATTGTTGACCGAATTTGCCCAGACAGAAAACCGCTTCCTGCACCCTGACTGGCTTCTGAAGCGCCTTAAAAAAGCCTATCCACAAGAATGGCAAGCAATTGCCGAGGCCAATAACCAGCGTCCACCGATGTGGTTGCGCGTTAACCGCAACCATCAAACCCGTGACGCATGGCTTGCATTGCTGGAAGACGCGGGAATGAGTGGATTCACACATGAAGCTTATCCAGACGCTGTTCGTTTAGCTTCTCCTGTTCCTGTACAAGCATTGCCTGGCTTTGAAGAAGGCTGGGTGACTGTGCAAGATGCTTCAGCCCAGGGTTGTATGACCTGGCTTGAACCAAAAAATGGTGAGCAGATCCTCGATCTCTGCGCCGCACCTGGTGGGAAAACGACACATATCCTGGAAGTCGCCCCACAAGCCAGCGTAATGGCTGTTGACGTCGATGAGCAACGACTCTCTCGCGTATACGACAACCTAAAACGTCTAGGATTAAAAGCGCAAGTCAAGCAAGGTGACGGACGTAAACCAACTGAATGGTGTGGCAATATCCAATTTGATCGTATTTTATTGGATGCTCCCTGCTCTGCGACTGGAGTGATCCGCCGTCATCCAGACATTAAATGGCTGCGCCGTGACCGTGATATTAACGAACTTGCCCAACTGCAAGCGGAAATTCTTGGCGCAATATGGCCCCACCTGAAACCAGGAGGCACACTGGTCTACGCAACATGTTCTGTTTTACCGGAAGAAAACAGTCAGCAAATTACAGCGTTCCTCAAGCGCACGCCTGATGCCCGGCTCCATGAAACGGGTACACCAGAACGTCCAGGCCAGCAAAACCTCCCTGGTGAGGAAGACGGTGACGGCTTCTTTTACGCTAAGCTAATCAAAGAGTGATGTTGAGAACAGGTCACACACTATGAAGATAATCATTCTGGGTGCAGGACAGGTTGGCGGCACGCTGGCCGAAAACCTCGTGGGTGAAAATAACGACATCACTATTGTCGATACTAACGGCGATCGTCTCCGTGTTTTGCAGGATAAGTTCGATCTTCGTGTCGTTCAGGGCCATGGTTCACACCCGCGAGTGCTACGTGAAGCCGGTGCTGACGATGCCGATATGCTGGTTGCAGTGACCAGTTCTGACGAAACCAATATGGTGGCTTGTCAGGTGGCCTACTCACTCTTCAATACACCTAACAGGATTGCCCGCATTCGTTCACCCGATTATGTCCGGGATGCGGATAAGCTGTTTAATTCAGAAGCCGTTCCCATCGACCACCTTATTGCGCCAGAACAGTTGGTTATCGATAGTATCTATCGTCTTATTGAATATCCTGGCGCTCTGCAGGTTGTTAATTTTGCCGAAGGTAAAGTCAGTCTTGCCGTTGTTAAAGCCTATTATGGCGGTCCATTGATCGGTAACGCACTCTCCACTATGCGCGAACATATGCCGCATATTGATACACGTGTTGCTGCTATTTTCCGTCACGACAGGCCCATCCGCCCACAAGGATCAACAATTGTCGAAGCGGGTGATGAAGTCTTCTTTATTGCGGCTTCACAGCATATCCGGGCCGTCATGAGTGAGTTGCAACGCCTTGAGAAACCCTACAAGCGCATCATGCTGGTCGGTGGTGGCAACATAGGTGCGGGCCTGGCACGGCGGTTAGAAAAAGATTACAGCGTTAAGTTGATCGAGCGCGATCAGCAGCGAGCCTCTGAACTGGCAGAAAAGTTACAAAACACGATCGTGTTTTATGGTGATGCCTCAGATCAAGAGTTACTGGCTGAAGAGCATATTGATCAAGTAGATCTCTTCATTGCTGTCACCAACGATGATGAAGCAAACATCATGTCAGCCATGCTGGCAAAACGCATGGGTGCAAAAAAAGTCATGGTGCTTATCCAACGTCGTGCCTATGTCGACCTGGTTCAGGGCAGCGTCATTGATATTGCGATCTCTCCTCAACAAGCCACTATTTCGGCCCTGCTTAGCCATGTACGTAAGGCTGATATTGTTGGAGTATCATCACTTCGACGCGGTGTCGCCGAAGCTATCGAAGCGGTCGCACATGGCGATGAAACCACATCGCGCGTTGTTGGTCGGTCCATTGATGAAATAAAACTGCCGCCAGGAACCATAATTGGAGCAGTCGTTCGGGGTAATGATGTCATGATCGCTAATGATAATTTACGTATCGAACAAGGTGACCATGTCATTATGTTCCTTACGGATAAAAAGTTTATTACCGACGTAGAACGTTTATTCCAACCAAGTCCATTCTTCCTGTAATAGTTGAGGTGCTCTTATCTGGGCACCTCAACATTAACCATCCAATCTATATGCCTTAATTTTTTCATAACGATTATTTATCCCCAATGGCAAATAGCTAATCATTTGTTAAACTTATAATCGTCAGCTGGCACAAGGAGAACATAATGAGTTTTATTAAAGAATTTCGCGAATTTGCGATGCGCGGGAATGTAGTGGATTTGGCTGTGGGTGTCATTATTGGTGCTGCGTTCGGTAAGATCGTCTCATCATTAGTTGCCGACATTATAATGCCACCTTTAGGGCTTCTTATCGGGGGAATTGATTTCAAGCAATTTGCCGTAACGCTACGAGATGCTCAGGGAGACGTTCCCGCAGTAGTAATGCACTATGGCGTGTTCATTCAAAACATATTTGATTTTGTTATCGTAGCGTTTGCTATTTTTATGGCCATCAAGCTCATTAACAAACTCAATCGTAAAAAAGAAGAACCTGCAGCAGCACCTGCCCCAACAAAAGAAGAGTTACTGCTTTCTGAAATTAGAGACCTTCTGAAAGAACAAAATAATCGTTCTTAATCAGATTGATAAAGCAAGAAGGCCAGTGGTAAAAAAGTGATTCACTTTTTTGCCACTGGCCTCCCAGTTACCTCGTTTTGCATGTTTGTCTTTTCTCAGATAACTTCCTTTCCCTTTCTTATTCGTCTCAACCCGCTGTCTAAAAAGTGGGTCATGGAGCAAGGCCTCAATCGCATTATCTTTGATTTGCCCTTTCGTATGTTTATAGCGACTCATCGTTTCTCCTGAATCGGATTCATGTTGACGGCAGTCTAGACCTGAGAGTGCTGAAAATCAACACCCGCTGGCTCCTTGCTCTAGCGCTTCCAGAATAGAGCAATAGATACTGCTATGAGCAGTGCCACAGCATGCATCATTTAAACGCTGTAATGAACGCTGCATAGTTTGAAGTTCCTGAATTCGCTCTTCAACTTCGTTCAACCTGGCCTGAACAATGCTTTTTGATTCCTGGCACGTATGGTGCTCGGGATCAATACGGATCGATAGCAACTCACGTATCGAATCCAGAGTGAAACCAAGTTGTCTGGCATAACGAATAAATTTAAGACGCTGCAGATCGTTTTCGGTATAAAGACGAAAACCGCCTTCAGTCCGCACCTCGTGATCGATCATCTGCTGTTTTTCATAATAACGAATGGTATCAGGCGTTACATTCGCGAGCTTTGCAAGTTCACCAATTCGGTACATGCTTATTCCTCATTTATTTTATGTATCAGCCTTTCTGAATATTCGCCATGCAGAAAGCCTGTATCTAAACCTGCCTGACGCAGTTTAAGCTCAACCAATGTCAGCCTTCGGCTTAACTCTGCATGTTGGGGGTCATCGCTACGGAGACTTTTAATCATGTCGCCAAGGAGTAAAGCTTCTTTACGCTGTTCAAGTTCCGGTGGCAAGCAACCTGCATTCTTCAACAAGCGATACCCTGAACGTAACTCGGGTGCAACGCACGAATCATCATCCAGCACTAACGGAGCACCTGTTCCCGGAAGATTATCAAACTCACCTTTTTTTTGGGCATCACTGATATGGCGTTCTGCCCACTGATCGAGCAACCACATTATGGACTCCAGGAGAGGAACAAGAAGATAGAATCATTGTAGTGGGGTGGAGATATGAGAGATATAAAAAAACCCGCCGAAGCGGGTCTTTTTACGTTACTACAGATTACTCTGCAGCAGCTTCTGCTTTCGACTCAGAACGATCAACCAGCTCGATGTAAGCCATCGGAGCGTTGTCGCCTGCGCGGAAGCCACACTTCAGAATACGAGTGTAACCACCGGCACGGCTCGCGAAACGCGGGCCCAGCTCGTTAAACAGTTTTGCCACGATCTCGTTATCACGAGTGCGGGCGAATGCCAGACGACGATTTGCAACGCTGTCAGTCTTGGCAAGAGTAATCAGCGGCTCAACTACGCGACGCAGCTCTTTCGCTTTAGGCAGGGTCGTCTTGATGATCTCATGACGAACCAGTGAACCTGCCATATTGCGGAACATAGCCTGGCGATGGCTGCTGTTGCGGTTCAGTTGACGACCACTCTTACGATGGCGCATGACCTTATCCTTCTCAGTAAAACCTTAACCTGTGATCCGGTTACTCGTCAGCAATGCTTGCTGGTGGCCAGTTTTCCAGGCGCATGCCCAGAGACAAACCACGAGAAGCCAGCACGTCTTTAATCTCAGTAAGAGATTTTTTACCCAGGTTCGGCGTTTTCAGCAACTCAACCTCGGTACGCTGTACCAGATCACCGATATAGTGGATAGCTTCTGCCTTGAGGCAGTTAGCAGAGCGGACAGTCAATTCCAGATCGTCAACAGGGCGCAGCAGGATCGGATCGAATTCTGGTTTCTCTTCTTTGACTTCCGGCTGACGTACATCACGTAAATCAACGAAAGCTTCCAGTTGTTCAGCCAGAATGGTCGCCGCACGACGAATCGCCTCTTCAGGATCGATTGTGCCGTTGGTTTCCATTTCGATGACCAGCTTGTCCAGGTCGGTACGCTGTTCTACACGCGCTGCTTCAACATTGTAGGCAATACGCTCTACAGGGCTATAGCATGCGTCGACCAGCAGACGGCCGATTGGGCGCTCATCTTCTTCCGAATGAATTCGGGCAGAAGCCGGCACATAACCACGACCGCGCTGAACTTTGATACGCATGCTAATAGCTGCGTTCTCATCGGTCAGGTGGCAGATCACGTGCTGCGGCTTGACGATTTCAACATCACCGTCGTGGGTGATGTCGGCTGCAGTCACAGGGCCAATGCCAGATTTATTCAGAGTAAGAATAACTTCATCTTTCCCCTGAACTCTCACCGCCAGCCCTTTCAGGTTGAGCAGGATTTCCAGGATATCTTCCTGAACGCCTTCTTTGGTGCTGTACTCATGAAGTACACCATCAATCTCAACCTCGGTCACCGCGCAACCCGGCATCGATGAGAGCAGAATACGGCGCAGTGCGTTACCCAGAGTATGGCCAAAGCCACGCTCTAAAGGCTCAAGGGTCACCTTGGCGTGCGTCGAACTCACTTGCTCGATATCTACCAGGCGCGGTTTTAGAAACTCTGTCACAGAACCCTGCATTGTGTCCTCTCTTTGGTACTAAGCTTTACTTGGAGTAAAGCTCGACGATCAGGTGTTCGTTAATGTCCGCAGACAGATCAGAACGTTCCGGCTGACGCTTGAACGTACCTTCCATCTTGCCAGCATCAACTTCCAGCCAGGTTGGCTTTTCACGCTGCTCAGCCAGCTCCAGAGCGGCTTTCACGCGAGATTGCTTTTTCGCTTTCTCACGAATGCTAACAACGTCATTCGCTTTAACCTGATAAGAAGCGATGTTAACAACACGACCGTTTACCATGATTGCTTTGTGGCTAACCAACTGGCGTGATTCAGCACGAGTAGCGCCGAAGCCCATACGGTATACAACGTTGTCCAGACGCCCTTCCAGCAGAGCCAGCAGGTTTTCACCTGTGTTGCCTTTCAGACGTGCTGCTTCTTTATAATAGTTACGGAACTGACGTTCCAGCACACCGTAGATACGGCGAACTTTCTGCTTTTCACGCAACTGCACACCATAGTCAGACAGACGCGGTTTACGCGCACCGTGCTGGCCAGGAGCTTGTTCAATTTTACACTTGGTATCGATCGCGCGAACGCCAGACTTAAGGAATAAGTCGGTGCCCTCACGACGGCTCAGCTTGAGCTTAGGACCCAAATATCTTGCCATTTTCTATCTCCAACAATCCTAGAAAACGAGCGCGTTATACGCGACGTTTTTTCGGCGGACGACAACCGTTATGAGGGATCGGAGTCACATCAGTAATATTAGTGATGCGGAAACCAGCGGCATTCAGAGCACGAACTGTAGATTCGCGACCTGGACCCGGACCTTTTACCATAACTTCCAGATTCTTGATGCCGTATTCTTTTACGGCTTCAGCGCAACGCTCTGCTGCAACCTGAGCTGCAAACGGAGTGGATTTGCGTGAACCACGGAAACCGGAACCACCGGCAGTTGCCCAACCCAATGCGTTACCCTGACGATCAGTAATAGTAACGATGGTGTTGTTGAAAGAAGCATGGATATGAGCCACGCCGTCAGAGACTTGTTTTCTTACACGTTTACGTGCACGAATTGGTGCCTTTGCCATTATTCAATCACCCCGATTATTTCTTGATCGGTTTGCGCGGACCCTTACGGGTACGTGCGTTGGTCTTGGTACGCTGACCGCGAACCGGGAGACCACGACGATGACGCAAACCGCGATAGCAACCAAGATCCATAAGACGCTTGATGCTCATGCTAACTTCACGGCGCAGATCACCTTCAACGACAAATTTGGCAACTTCGTCACGCAGCGTGTCGATTTGTTCTTCAGACAGCTCACTGATCTTAACATCTTCAGCGATACCCGCGGCAGCCAGAATGGCCTTAGAACGGGTCTTGCCGACGCCATAGATCGAAGTTAATGCGATCACAGCATGTTTCTGATCAGGAATGTTAATGCCTGCTATACGGGCCACTATGCACTCCTACTATTTAATATGTACGCACCATGCTGAAAAGCCCGTTTTCAGGATACTCAAATGGAAACGTACAGACATACAAAAGATTGGCTGGCTAATCTAGCCAGCTCAACCCAACTTTGCAAGAAAAATATGCGAAATAATCAGCCTTGGCGCTGTTTATGCTTCGGCTCGGCACTGCAAATCACACGGATGACACCATCACGCTTAACGATTTTGCAGTTACGGCATAATTTCTTGACGGAAGCACGAACTTTCATTTTTACTCTCCGTAACTTCTCAGGCGACCAATTAGCGGCCGTAGCCTTTCAGGTTCGCCTTCTTCAATGCAGACTCATACTGACTCGACATCATCAGAGTTTGCACTTGAGCCATAAAGTCCATAATCACGACAACAACGATAAGCAGAGAAGTCCCACCGAAGTAGAACGGTACTTTCATTGCATCACGCATGAACTCCGGGATCAGGCAGATAAAAGTAATATAGAGCGCACCAACTAAAGTCAGGCGAGTCATTACTTTATCGATATACTTCGCCGTTTGCTCTCCCGGACGAATTCCTGGTACAAATGCACCGGACTTCTTCAGGTTATCTGCTGTTTCACGCGGGTTGAAAACCAACGCCGTATAGAAGAAACAGAAGAAGATGATCGCAGACGCATAGAGTAACACATAAAGTGGTTGCCCAGGCTGCAAATACAGCGAAATTGTTGTCAGCCAGTTCCAACCAGTCCCGCCCCCGAACCATGACGCGATGGTTGCCGGGAACAGAATAATACTGGAAGCGAAGATCGCTGGGATTACCCCTGCCATGTTCACTTTCAGCGGCAAATGTGTGCTCTGTGCAGCATAGACACGACGACCTTGCTGACGCTTCGCGTAGTTCACCACAATACGGCGTTGACCACGTTCAACAAAGACAACAAAGAACGTCACTGCAAATACTAATACTGCAACCAACAGCAACAGGAGGAAGTGCAGGTCGCCTTGACGCGCTTGCTCGATAGTATGGGCAATGGCTGGCGGGAGTCCCGCAACGATACCAGCGAAGATAATGATCGAAATACCGTTACCGATACCACGTTCAGTAATCTGTTCGCCGAGCCACATCAGGAACATAGTCCCTGAGACCAGACTTACAACAGCGGTGAAATAGAATGCAAAGCCTGGATTAATCACCAGGCCCTGCATACCAGGCATATTCGGCAGACCGGTAGCAATACCGACTGACTGGAATATCGCCAGCACCAGAGTGCCGTAACGGGTGTACTGACTGATCTTACGACGACCAGACTCCCCTTCTTTCTTCAACTCAGCTAAAGCCGGATGAACGACTGTTAGCAACTGGATGATAATCGATGCCGAAATATACGGCATGATACCCAGAGCAAAGATAGAAGCACGGCTGAGAGCACCACCAGAGAACATGTTGAACATTTCAATGATAGTGCCTCGCTGTTGCTCAAGCAGTTTGGCAAGTACAGCGGCATCGATACCAGGGATCGGAATAAAAGAGCCAATACGGAAAACAATCAGCGCACCAACAACAAACAAAAGTCTGCGTTTCAGTTCGCCAAAACCACCCTTGGCACTTTGAAAATCTAATCCCGGTTGCTTAGCCATCTGCTACTTATTCCTCAATTTTACCGCCAGCAGCTTCGATAGCAGCACGAGCGCCTTTAGAAACACGCAGGCCACGAACAGTTACCGGAGTAGAAACTTCACCAGCCAGGATCACTTTCGCGAACTCGATCTGGATACCGATAATGTTAGCTGCTTTCAGCGTGTTCAGGTCTACAACGCCGCCTTCAACTTTCGCCAGGTCAGACAGACGAATTTCGGCTGTAATCGCTGCTTTGCGAGAGGTGAAGCCGAATTTCGGCAGACGACGGTACAGTGGCATCTGGCCACCCTCGAAACCGCGACGCACGCCACCACCAGAACGAGAGTTCTGACCTTTGTGACCACGACCACCGGTTTTGCCGAGGCCAGAACCGATACCACGACCAAGGCGTTTACCCGCCTTTTTAGAGCCTTCGGCTGGAGACAGAGTATTTAAACGCATCTCTTACTCCTCAACTTTAACCATGAAGTAAACCGCGTTGACCATACCACGAACAGCGGGAGTATCCTCACGCTCAACGGTATGACCAATACGACGCAGACCCAGGCCAAGCAGCGTTGCCTTGTGTTTCGGCAGACGACCGATTGCACTGCGGGTTTGAGTGATTTTAATAGTCTTTGCCATGGTCAATTACCCCAGAATTTCTTCAACGGATTTACCACGCTTGGCAGCGACCATTTCTGGAGAATTCATATTTTCCAGGCCATCAATAGTTGCACGAACCACGTTAATCGGGTTGGTGGAACCATATGCTTTAGCCAGAACGTTATGAACTCCAGCGACTTCCAGAACGGCGCGCATTGCACCACCGGCAATAATACCAGTACCTTCTGAAGCCGGCTGCATGAAGACACGAGAACCCGTGTGAACACCTTTAACTGGGTGTTGCAGGGTGCCGTGGTTCAGCGCGACGTTAATCATATTGCGACGGGCTTTTTCCATCGCTTTCTGGATCGCTGCTGGTACTTCACGCGCTTTACCGTAACCAAAACCAACGCGACCATTACCATCACCAACAACAGTCAGAGCTGTGAAGGAGAAAATACGACCACCTTTAACGGTTTTAGATACGCGGTTAACCGCGATCAGCTTTTCCTGCAGTTCGCCAGCCTGTTTTTCGATGTGAGCCATCTTACACCTCTACCTTAGAACTGAAGGCCAGCTTCACGGGCAGCATCTGCCAGTGCCTGGACACGACCATGATATTGGAACCCGGAACGGTCAAAGGACACATTTTTAATGCCTTTTTCCAGAGCGCGTTCAGCGACAACTTTACCAACAGCTGCAGCAGCGTCTTTGTTACCGGTGTACTTCAATTGTTCAGCGATAGCTTTTTCTACAGTAGAAGCGGCTACCAGAACTTCAGAACCGTTCGGTGCAATTACCTGTGCGTAAATATGACGCGGGGTACGATGTACCACCAGGCGAGTTGCACCCAGCTCTTTGAGCTTGCGGCGTGCGCGGGTCGCACGACGGATACGAGCAGATTTCTTATCCATAGTGTTACCTTACTTCTTCTTAGCCTCTTTGGTACGCACGACTTCGTCGGCGTAACGAACACCCTTGCCTTTATAAGGCTCAGGACGACGGTAGGCGCGCAGGTCTGCTGCAACCTGACCGATCAGCTGTTTATCAGCGCCTTTCAGCACGATTTCAGTCTGAGACGGACATTCAGCAGTGATTCCCGCTGGCAGCTGATGCTCAACAGGGTGTGAGAAGCCCAGAGACAGGCCTACTGCATTCCCTTTGATCGCTGCACGATAACCTACACCAACCAGCTGAAGCTTTTTAGTGAAGCCTTCGGTAACACCAACAACCATTGAGTTCAGCAGGGCACGCGCGGTACCAGCCTGAGCCCATCCATCCACGAAACCATCACGTGGACCGAAGGTCAGAGCATTATCTGCATGTTTAACTTCAACAGCATTGTTGAGAGTACGAGTCAGCTCGCCGTTTTTACCTTTGATCGTAATAACCTGACCGTCGATTTTTACATCAACGCCGGCAGGAATAACGACCGGTGCTTTAGCAACACGAGACATTTTTTCCTCCGATTAGGCTACGTAGCAGATAATTTCGCCACCAAGACCAGCTTGGCGCGCTGCACGATCAGTCATAACACCTTTAGAGGTAGAAACAACTGCGATACCCAGACCAGCCATAACTTTTGGCAGCTCATCTTTTTTCTTATAGATGCGCAGGCCTGGGCGGCTGACACGTTGAATGCTTTCTACAACAGCTTTACCCTGGAAATACTTAAGAGTAAGTTCCAGTTCCGGCTTGGTGTCGCCTTCAACTTTAAAATCTTCGATAAAACCTTCTTCCTTCAGCACTTTGGCAATTGCCACTTTCAGCTTGGCGGAAGGCATGGTGACCGCAACTTTGTTCGCGGCCTGACCGTTACGGATACGGGTCAGCATATCCGCGATCGGATCTTGCATGCTCATCTGTCTTTACTCCCGTGATTCAATTGGTGACAATTACCAGCTAGCCTTTTTCAGACCCGGGATTTCACCGCGCATTGCGGCTTCACGGACCTTGATACGGCTCAACCCGAACTTCCGCAGGAAAGCATGCGGACGACCAGTTTGACGACAGCGGTTACGCTGACGAGACGGGCTGGAATCACGCGGCAGAGACTGCAGCTTCAGAACTGCATTCCAACGATCTTCGTCGGAAGCGTTCACATCAGAGATGATCGCTTTCAGTTCAGCGCGTTTAGCGAAGAATTTATCAGCTAAAGCTACGCGCTTTACTTCGCGTGCTTTCATTGATTGCTTAGCCATTCAGTAACCCTACCTTACTTGCGGAACGGGAAGTCAAAGGCAGCCAGCAGAGCACGGCCTTCTTCATCAGAGTTCGCAGTAGTGGTAATGGTAATATCCAAACCACGCACGCGGTCGACTTTATCGTAGTCGATCTCTGGGAAGATGATCTGCTCCCGGACACCCATGCTGTAGTTACCACGACCATCGAAAGACTTAGCGGACAAGCCACGGAAGTCACGAATACGTGGTACAGCAATAGAGATCAGGCGCTCAAGGAACTCCCACATGCGTTCGCCACGCAGAGTTACTTTACAGCCGATCGGATAGCCCTGACGGATTTTGAAGCCTGCAACAGATTTGCGTGCTTTGGTGATCAACGGTTTTTGACCGGAGATTGCTGTCAGATCAGCTGCTGCGTTATCCAGCAGTTTCTTGTCAGCGATCGCTTCACCAACACCCATGTTCAGGGTGATCTTCTCGACCCGAGGGACTTGCATGACAGAATTGTAGTTAAACTCAGTCATGAGTTTGTTAACTACTTCGTCTTTGTAGTAATCATGCAGTTTCGCCATCGTACTACTCCAAATTACTTGATAGTTTCGCTGTTAGACTTGAAGAAACGGACTTTTTTGCCGTCTTCGAATCTAAAGCCTACACGGTCAGCCTTGCCGGTTGCCGCATTGAAGATTGCTACGTTGGAAACCTGAATAGCGGCTTCTTTTTCAACGATGCCACCTGGTTGGTTCAGGGCCGGAACCGGCTTCTGATGTTTCTTAACCAGGTTGATACCTTCAACAATAACCTTGCCGGAAGACAGGACATTCTTAACTTTACCGCGTTTACCTTTATCTTTACCGGTTAACACGATAACTTCGTCATCACGACGGATTTTCGCTGCCATGATTCGCTCCTTAGAGTACTTCTGGTGCCAGAGAGATAATTTTCATGAACTTTTCATTACGAAGTTCACGAGTTACCGGCCCAAAGATACGCGTGCCGATAGGCTGCTCGCTGTTATTGTTCAGAATAACGCATGCATTACCATCGAAGCGAATGACAGAACCGTCAGGGCGACGAACACCCTTCTTGGTGCGCACCACTACCGCTTTCAGCACATCACCTTTTTTGACCTTACCACGTGGAATTGCTTCTTTGATGGTGATCTTGATGATGTCGCCTACGCCTGCGTAGCGACGGTGCGAGCCACCCAGAACCTTGATACACATTACGCGACGTGCACCGGAGTTGTCGGCGACGTTCAGCATAGTCTGTTCTTGGATCATTTTAGTGCTCCGCTAATGTCAACTACTACCTGAGACTCTAAATTCAGAGCCATTAAAAAGCCCCATATCGAGGGCGCGGCATTATAACACCGCTTCTACAATATGGGTAGAAAAAATAAACGGCTCATCGCTGAGCCGTTTATTCGTATCGAGAAGGCTTACTGTATTACAGAACCGCTTTCTCTACAACGCGAACCAGCGTCCAGGACTTAGTCTTGGACAGCGGACGGCATTCGTGGATTTCTACCACGTCACCAATACCGCATTCGTTGTTCTCGTCATGTACGTGCAGTTTGGTCGTACGCTTGATGAATTTACCGTAGATCGGATGCTTCACAACGCGCTCGATAGCTACAACAATGGATTTCTCCATTTTATTGCTAACAACACGACCTTGCAGAGTACGGATTTTATCGGTCATTACGCACCCGCCTTCTGAGTCAGTAAAGTCTTAACGCGAGCAACATTGCGACGCACTTGCTTCAGCAGGTGAGTCTGTTGCAGTTGGCCACTAGCAGCCTGCATACGCAGGTTAAACTGCTCACGCAGCAGGTTCAGCAGCTCAGCGTTCAGCTCTTCAACACTTTTTTCACGCAGCTCATTTGCTTTCATTACATCACCGTCTTAGTTACAAAGGTGGTTTTGATAGGCAGTTTCGCTGCTGCCAGTCCGAATGCTTCACGGGCCAGCTCTTCCGGTACACCGTCCATTTCATACAGGACTTTGCCCGGCTGAATCAAGGCAACCCAATACTCCACGTTACCTTTACCTTTACCCATACGGACTTCCAGCGGCTTCTCGGTAATTGGTTTGTCCGGGAATACACGGATCCAGATTTTACCTTGACGCTTAACTGCACGGGTCATTGCACGACGTGCTGCTTCGATCTGACGTGCAGTCAGACGACCACGGCCAACAGCTTTCAGACCGAAAGTGCCGAAGCTAACATCCGTACCCTGCGCCAGACCACGGTTGCGGCCTTTGTGCACTTTACGGAATTTTGTACGCTTTGGTTGTAACATCAGCGACGCTCCTTATTTACGGCCTTTACGCTGCTGCTTTTTAGGTTGCGCAGCCGGTTTTTCCGGTTGTTCAACAGCAGCCATACCACCCAGGATCTCACCTTTGAAGATCCATACCTTAACGCCGATTACACCGTAAGTGGTGTGCGCTTCAGAGGTGTTGTAGTCAATGTCAGCACGCAGAGTGTGCAGCGGTACGCGACCTTCGCGGTACCATTCGGTACGTGCGATTTCCGCGCCGCCCAGACGGCCGCTAACTTCAACTTTGATACCTTTAGCGCCCAGACGCATTGCGTTCTGTACAGCACGCTTCATAGCACGACGGAACATAACACGACGTTCCAGCTGTGAAGTGATGCTATCAGCAACCAATTTAGCGTCCAGTTCAGGCTTACGAACTTCAGCGATATTGATCTGTGCAGGAACGCCAGCGATATCCGCTACGACCTTGCGCAGTTTTTCTACGTCTTCGCCTTTCTTTCCGATAACGATACCCGGGCGAGCAGTGTGAATAGTCACACGAATGCTTTTAGCCGGACGCTCGATAACGATACGAGATACAGACGCTTTAGCCAGTTCCTTAGTCAGGTACTGACGTACTTTAAAATCGCTGTCCAGGTTGTCAGCGAATTCTTTGGTGTTCGCAAACCAGGTTGAGTTCCATGGTTTTACAATACCCAGGCGAATACCATTAGGATGTACTTTCTGACCCATTGCTAGTCTCCAGAGTCTCAGCGATCGGACACAACCACAGTAATGTGGCTGGTGCGCTTCAGGATGCGATCTGCACGACCTTTCGCACGCGGCATAATGCGCTTCATGCTTGGGCCTTCATCTACGAAAATTTTCGCAACTTTCAGATCGTCAATGTCAGCGCCATCGTTGTGTTCAGCGTTAGCAATGGCAGATTCCAGTACTTTCTTAACCAATACCGCAGCTTTCTTGTTGGTATAGGTCAGGATGTCCAGGGCCTGCGACACTTTCTTACCGCGAATCAGGTCAGCAACAAGGCGAACCTTCTGAGCAGAAGAACGAGCATGGCGATGTTGAGCTAAAGTTTCCATCTCTTCCTCCTACCTTATTTCTTCTTCGCTTTTTTATCAGCAGCATGGCCGCGATAAGTACGAGTCGGTGCGAATTCACCCAGTTTGTGACCAACCATTTCGTCGGAAACAAAAACTGGAACGTGCTGACGACCATTATGGACAGCGATGGTCAAACCGATCATGTTAGGAAAGATCGTTGAACGACGGGACCAAGTGCGCAGGGGCTTCTTGTCTCCGCTTTCCACCGCTTTCTCTACCTTCTTCAGCAAGTGCAGGTCAATAAAAGGACCTTTCTTGAGAGAACGTGGCATGGCTTATCCTCTAAAATTATTTGCTACGGCGACGTACGATAAATTTATCAGTACGCTTGTTGCTGCGGGTCTTCTTACCTTTGGTCTGAACGCCCCACGGAGTTACCGGGTGCTTACCAAAGTTACGACCTTCACCACCACCATGTGGGTGATCGACTGGGTTCATCGCAGTACCGCGAACGGTAGGACGAACACCACGCCAGCGTGCAGCACCTGCTTTACCCAGAACGCGCAGCATATGCTCAGCATTGCCAACTTCGCCCAGAGTCGCACGGCAGTCTGCTTCGACTTTACGCATTTCACCAGAACGCAGACGCAGGGTGACATAAGCACCATCGCGAGCAACGATCTGAACGTAAGTACCAGCGGAACGAGCCAGCTGACCGCCTTTACCTGGTTTCATTTCTACGTTATGAACGGTAGAACCAACCGGGATATTGCGCATCGGCAGGGTGTTACCTGCTTTGATTGCAGCATCAACGCCAGATTGAATCTGGTCGCCAGCTTTCAGGCCTTTAGGGGCCAGGATGTAACGGCGTTCGCCATCTTTGTACAGAACCAGCGCGATGTTCGCGGAACGGTTCGGATCGTACTCAAGACGCTCAACAACTGCTGGGATACCGTCTTTGTTGCGTTTGAAGTCAACAATACGATAAGCCTGCTTGTGGCCACCACCGATGTGACGAGTGGTGATACGGCCATTGTTGTTACGACCACCGGATTTGCTGTTTTTTTCCAGCAACGGAGCAAAAGGTTTGCCCTTGTGCAGCTCAGGGTTAACCACTTTAACTACGTGGCGACGACCCGGAGATGTCGGTTTACATTTAACAACTGCCATTGTATTACTCCTCCGACTTACTCAGCGCCGCCAACGAAGTCCAGATTCTGGCCTTCTTTCAGGGTGACGTAAGCTTTTTTCCAGTCGCTACGACGACCGATACGCTGTCCGTGACGTTTAACTTTCCCTTTAACTACCAGGGTGTTAACGACTTCGACTTCGACTTCAAACAGTTTCTGCACAGCAGCTTTGATCTCTGCTTTGGTCGCGTCTTTAGCAACTTTGAGAACGATGGTGTTGGTTTTTTCCATCGCAGTAGACGCTTTTTCAGAAACGTGCGGCGCACGAAGCACCTTCAGCAGACGTTCTTCACGAATCATGCCAGCATCTCCTCAACTTGCTTAACAGCATCAGCAGTCATTACGACTTTGTCGAAGGCGATCAGGCTAACCGGGTCGATACCCGTTGCATCGCGAACGTCAACCTTGTGCAGGTTACGTGCTGCGAGGAACAGATTTTCGTCCAGCTCACCGGTGATGATCAGCACATCTTCCAGAGCCATGTCTTTCAATTTCTGTGCCAGCAGCTTAGTTTTAGGCGCTTCTACAGAGAATGATTCGACAACGATCAGACGATCCTGACGTACCAGTTCGGACAGAATGCTTTTCAGCGCGCCGCGGTACATCTTTTTGTTTACTTTTTGACTGTGGTCCTGTGGGCGAGCAGCGAAGGTCACGCCACCGGAACGCCAGATCGGGCTCTTAATAGAACCTGAACGCGCACGGCCGGTACCTTTCTGGCGCCACGGCTTTTTGCCGGAACCAGTTACTTCAGCACGAGTCTTCTGAGCACGAGTACCCTGACGAGCACCAGCTGCATAAGCAACTACAACCTGGTGAACCAGCGCTTCGTTGAAATCACGACCGAAGGTAGTTTCGGAAACAGTCAGCGCGCTCTGCGCGTCTTTCAATACTAATTCCATTGCTATCCCCTTACGCCTTCACAGCTGGTTTAACGATCAGGTCGCTACCGGTTGCACCCGGAACCGCACCTTTAACCAGCAGCAGGTTGCGCTCAGCGTCAACACGTACTACGTCCAGGCTCTGAACAGTTACACGTTCGTTACCCAGCTGACCTGCCATTTTCTTGCCTTTGAACACTTTGCCCGGAGTCTGGTTCTGACCGATAGAGCCCGGAACGCGGTGAGACAAGGAGTTACCGTGAGTAGCGTCCTGGGTACGGAAGTTCCAGCGCTTAACGGTACCAGCAAAACCTTTACCTTTAGAGGTACCGGTTACGTCAACTTTTTTAACTTCAGCAAACAGCTCAACGCTAATATCCTGACCTACAGTGAACTCTTCGCCTTCAGCAAGACGGAATTCCCACAGACCACGGCCAGCTTCAACGCCAGCTTTAGCGAAGTGACCCGCTTCCGGCTTAGTTACACGGTTAGCTTTTTTAGCACCAGTGGTAACCTGAACAGCGCGGTAGCCATCGTTAGCCAGATCTTTAACCTGAGTAACGCGGTTTGCTTCAACTTCGATTACGGTTACTGGGATAGATACGCCATCTTCAGTGAAGATGCGGGTCATACCCACTTTTTTACCGACTAAACCAATCATTGTATCAACCTCTCAATCGCTCGATGACCTGATTAACCCAGGCTGATCTGCACGTCTACACCGGCAGCCAGATCCAGACGCATCAGAGCATCAACGGTTTTCTCAGTTGGCTCAACGATGTCAACCAGACGCTTGTGAGTGCGAATTTCGTACTGATCACGCGCGTCTTTGTTAACGTGCGGAGAGATCAGAACGGTAAAGCGCTCTTTGCGGGTCGGCAGCGGGATCGGACCACGGACTTGCGCACCAGTGCGCTTAGCAGTCTCGACGATTTCCGCAGTTGATTGATCGATTAGACGATGATCAAACGCTTTCAGGCGGATACGGATTCTTTGGTTCTGCATGAGACCAGAGCTCCAATTATTTTATAAACGAAAATGATCACTACTCAAACCCATTACGATTGATGGGAGAGTGTAACCGTTCTTACGTAGTTCCCCAATTGGGAACATTGTTTGATGACCAAAAACATCATCAAGGTTCATATCGAACCGCTGCCAATATTAGACAAGCCCGCGCATTATACGTAAATATACGCGTAACGCAAGTAGAGTTTAGAAAACAAACGCTCTCACTCCAATCTGCGTAAACGGATCTTTTTTTCCCTGCAAATAATGTATGTACTTTTGATTTGCTGGAGGTTTCAACGCAATTGCCAGGTTTGAGGGCTATCCAGACTCACTTTTTCTGCGGACTATTCGACGAAATACATCTCAAAGGATTTCGCAGATGCTCGCTCCCCTTCCCTTTCTCATGCTTTATGTAACCCTGTCTTACCTGCTCATCCGGGAGGATATACGGTGTGGCATCCTCCCGGACAAATTTCTTTGTCCACTATTGTGGACTGGTCTACTTTATCACCTTAACTTCCACCCTTCTTTTCTACCTGCCGCAGTCATAGGGGCGGTTGCCGGTTATTTGGGTTTCGCATTTCTATACTGGGGATATCGCCTGATTCGTAAACGAGAAGGGTTGGGATATGGTGATATTAAGTATCTGGCTGCCCTGGGCGCCTGGCATGGATGGTCTGTTTTACCAATGATTGCGTTGTCTTCAGCACTATTCGCTGCCATTTATCTCCTTTTCCGATCGTGGAATAGTCCTGGGAAAAGGACACTAAAAAACCCACTGCCTTTTGGACCATTTATGGCGGCAGCGGGTTTATTGAACGGATGGCAGAACCTGATTAACTTTCCACTCTGATCTGCGACTGAAGATAATTCTGCAGGCCAATTTTACCAATGAGATCCAGTTCTGTTTCCAGCCAATCGATGTGACCTTCTTCATCGGACAGAATTTGGATCATCATATCGCGACTCACGTAGTCATGTACGCTATCCGCGTAGGCAATGGCTTCGCGAAGGTCTTTCGCACCATCAAGCTCTAGCGCAAGATCGGAACGTAACATTTCCTCGACATCTTCACCAATGCCCAGTTTGCCAAGATCCTGCAAATTAGGGATACCCTCAAGGAACAAAATACGCTCGATATACTTATCAGCGTGTTTCATTTCATCGATTGATTCATGGTATTCGACATCGTTGAGACGCGTCAGTCCCCAGTTTTTGAACATTCTCGCATGGAGAAAATACTGGTTGATTGCGACAAGCTCATTTCCCAATAATTTATTGAGATAACTTATGATTTTAACATCACCTTTCATTATATAGTCCCTCCGCTTCCACTCATTGAAGCGTAGATCGGGCTACAAGGATGTCAAAAAAAAGATAGGGGCTTAAGCGATCTCTTTGAACTCAGGGATCTGCATCAGTTCATCCTGCATGATCTCACGCGCTGCACGCACACACTTACCGCATTGATTTCCAACTGGAACAAATTTGCGAAGCTGCTGGAAAGACTGAGGTTGAAACTGTCGAACGGCCTGACGTATTTTTTTGTCACTCACACCATTGCATAAACAAACGTACATACATACTCCCGTTCAAAATATGCGCAAAGTGTAAGTGAGAATCGTTATGATTACAATAGCACAAGCATGCAGAGACGGGGCGGGAGTGTGGAAAAAATACAAATAATTGTGATAGAGGCAGCCTGCAGATAACAAAAAAGGACGCCGAAGCGTCCTTTTTTCATTCAAGGATAATAAATTAGCCCAGAACTTTTGCTACAACACCAGCGCCAACAGTACGGCCGCCTTCACGGATTGCGAAACGCAGACCGTCATCCATCGCGATTGGGTGGATCAGGGTAACAACCATTTTGATGTTGTCGCCTGGCATTACCATCTCAACGCCTTCTGGCAGTTCGATAGTACCGGTCACGTCAGTTGTACGGAAGTAGAACTGTGGACGGTAGCCTTTGAAGAACGGAGTATGACGGCCGCCTTCGTCTTTGGACAGAATGTACACTTCAGATTCGAACTTGGTGTGCGGCTTGATAGAGCCTGGCTTAGCCAGTACCTGACCACGTTCGATTTCTTCACGTTTGATACCACGCAGCAGAACACCAACGTTCTCACCAGCACGGCCTTCGTCCAGCAGTTTGCGGAACATTTCAACGCCGGTACAGGTAGACTTGGCAGTCTCTTTGATACCTACGATTTCAACTTCTTCACCCACTTTAACGATACCGCGCTCTACACGACCGGTAACAACAGTACCACGACCGGAGATGGAGAATACGTCTTCGATTGGCAGCAGGAATGGCTTGTCAATCGCACGTTCTGGTTCTGGGATGTAAGAATCCAGGAAGCCAGCCAGTTCGATGATTTTCGCTTCCCACTCTGCTTCGCCTTCCAGCGCTTTCAGAGCAGAACCACGGATGATTGGGGTATCATCACCTGGGAAATCGTACTGAGACAGAAGTTCGCGAACTTCCATTTCTACCAGTTCCAGCAGCTCTTCGTCATCAACCATGTCGCATTTGTTCAGGAACACGATGATGTAAGGAACGCCTACCTGACGACCCAGCAGGATGTGCTCACGGGTCTGAGGCATAGGGCCGTCAGTCGCAGCAACAACCAGGATCGCGCCGTCCATCTGCGCAGCACCGGTGATCATGTTTTTAACATAGTCGGCGTGGCCTGGGCAGTCTACGTGTGCGTAGTGGCGAGTCGGGGTGTCATATTCAACGTGGGAAGTGTTGATGGTGATACCACGAGCTTTTTCTTCTGGTGCGTTATCGATCTGGTCGAAAGCACGAGCAGCACCACCGTAGGTTTTAGCCAGAACGGTAGTGATTGCAGCGGTCAGGGTAGTTTTACCATGGTCAACGTGGCCGATAGTACCAACGTTGACGTGCGGTTTTGTACGTTCAAATTTTTCTTTAGACACGGCTATATTCCTTACTATAGTGCCCCCTCACCGAGGGGGCACGGGATTTTGGTTTTTTAACCCTGCGGCTTATTTACCACGGGCTTCGATTACGGCCTGAGCAACGTTGTTCGGCGCATCATCATACTTCAGGAACTCCATGGAGTAAGAAGCACGACCTTTGGTCAGTGAACGCAGCTGAGTTGCATATCCGAACATTTCAGACAGCGGAACTTCAGCGTGGATCACAACGCCAGTCACGTTGGATTCTTGACCGCGCAGCATACCACGACGACGGCTCAAGTCACCGATAACGTCACCGGTGTTCTCTTCTGGAGTTTCTACTTCAACCTTCATGATTGGTTCAAGCAGAACTGGTTTCGCTTTCTTAAAGCCTTCTTTAAAGGCAATAGAAGCAGCCAGTTTAAACGCCAGTTCAGAGGAGTCAACGTCATGGTAAGAACCGAAGTGCAGACGAACACCCATGTCAACAACCGGGTAACCTGCCAGCGGACCAGACTTCAGCTGCTCCTGGATGCCCTTATCAACGGCAGGGATGTATTCACCAGGAATTACACCGCCTTTAATGTCGTTGACGAACTCGTAACCTTTAGGGTTAGAGCCCGGCTCCAGTGGGTACATGTCGATAACAACATGACCATACTGACCGCGACCACCAGACTGCTTAGCGTGTTTACCTTCAACATCAGTAACTTTCTGGCGAATCGCTTCGCGGTAAGCAACCTGAGGTTTACCCACGTTTGCTTCAACGTTGAATTCACGTTTCATACGGTCAACGATGATGTCGAGGTGCAGTTCACCCATACCAGCGATGATAGTCTGGTTAGATTCTTCGTCAGTCCATACGCGGAATGACGGGTCTTCTTTAGCCAGACGGCCCAGAGCCAGACCCATTTTTTCCTGGTCAGCTTTGGTTTTTGGTTCAACCGCGATAGAGATTACCGGCTCAGGGAACTCCATACGCTCCAGGATGATTGGCGCATCTGGATCACACAGGGTATCACCAGTAGTTACGTCTTTCAGACCGATAGCAGCAGCGATGTCGCCTGCACGAACTTCTTTGATCTCTTCACGTTTGTTCGCGTGCATCTGTACGATACGACCGAAACGTTCACGTGCAGTTTTCACGGAGTTCAGGATGGTGTCACCAGAGTTAACCACGCCAGAGTACACGCGGAAGAACGTCAAGTTACCCACGAACGGGTCGGTAGCAATTTTAAACGCCAGTGCAGCAAACGGCTCTTCATCACTTGCGTGACGTTCAGCCGGAGTGTCTTTACCGTCGTCCAGGATACCGTTGATCGCAGGAACATCTACTGGGGATGGCAGGTAGTCAACTACCGCATCCAGCATTGCCTGAACACCTTTGTTCTTGAACGCAGAACCACAGGTTACCAGGATGATTTCGTTGTTCAGAACACGCTGACGCAGAGCTTTCTTGATCTCTTCTTCAGTCAGTTCTTCACCACCCAGGTATTTTTCCATCAGCTCTTCTGAAGCTTCAGCAGCGGACTCGATCAGGTTCTGGTGCCATTCGTCAGCCAGATCCTGCATGTCTGCTGGAATATCTTCATAAGTGAAGGTTACGCCTGCATCTTCTTCGTTCCAGTTGATGGCTTTCATTTTCACCAGGTCAACAACACCGGTGAAACCTTCTTCAGCACCAATTGCCAACTGCAGCGGAACCGGGTTCGCGCCCAGACGGGTTTTGATCTGACCAACAACTTTCAGGAAGTTAGCACCCATACGGTCCATTTTGTTAACGAACGCGATGCGTGGAACTTTATATTTGTTTGCCTGACGCCATACGGTTTCAGACTGCGGCTGAACACCACCAACTGCGCAGTAAACCATTACCGCACCATCAAGAACACGCATGGAACGTTCTACTTCGATTGTGAAGTCAACGTGGCCCGGGGTGTCGATGATGTTAACGCGATGCGGTTCATACTGCTTAGCCATACCTGACCAGAATGCAGTAGTCGCTGCGGAGGTGATAGTAATACCACGTTCCTGCTCCTGCTCCATCCAGTCCATGGTAGCTGCGCCGTCATGAACTTCACCGATTTTATGGTTTACACCGGTGTAGAACAGAATACGTTCGGTAGTAGTGGTTTTACCGGCGTCGATGTGCGCACTGATACCGATGTTACGGTAGCGTGCGATGGGTGTTGTACGAGCCATTTGATTCCTCGTTTGTTTCTTTAGGCGTTCAGTTAAGTAACCCAGAACGGGCAACTTCGCTGAAGTGCCCGCCTGGTGACTATGACTCCGAAGGGATTACCAACGGTAGTGTGCGAACGCCTTGTTGGCTTCTGCCATACGGTGAACGTCTTCACGTTTCTTAACTGCAGTACCTTTGTTGTCTGCAGCATCAGAAAGTTCGTTCGCCAGACGCAGAGCCATGGATTTATCACCGCGTTTACGAGCAGCTTCAACGATCCAACGCATTGCCAGAGCATTACGACGAACCGGACGAACTTCAACTGGAACCTGGTAAGTAGAACCACCAACGCGGCGAGACTTAACTTCTACAGTCGGGCGTACGTTGTCGAGAGCGACTTCGAAAGCTTCCAGTTCATTTTTACCAGAACGCTGAGCCAGGGTCTCAAGCGCGCTGTATACGATTGCTTCTGCAGTAGATTTTTTACCATCTACCATCAGGATATTTACAAATTTTGCCAGCAGTTCTGATCCGAATTTCGGATCTGGAAGAATTTTACGCTGACCAATGACGCGACGACGTGGCATGGGAATACTCCGTTGTTAATTCAGGATTGTCCAAAACTCTAAGAGTTTAGTTTGACATTAAGATAAAACAGTTTGGCCTTACTTAACGGAGAACCATTAAGCCTTAGGACGTTTCACGCCATACTTGGAACGAGACTGCTTACGGTCTTTAACACCGGAACAGTCAAGCGCACCACGAACGGTGTGATAACGAACACCCGGAAGGTCTTTTACACGACCGCCACGGATCAGGATCACGGAGTGCTCCTGCAGGTTGTGACCTTCACCACCGATGTAGGAAGTCACTTCGAAACCGTTGGTCAAACGCACACGGCATACTTTACGCAGTGCGGAGTTTGGTTTTTTAGGAGTGGTGGTATATACACGAGTACATACACCACGTTTCTGCGGGCAGGCTTCCAGCGCAGGCACGTTGCTTTTTGCAACTTTGCGAGCGCGTGGTTTGCGTACCAGCTGGTTAACTGTTGCCATTAAATAGCTCCTGGTTTTAGCTTTTGCTTCGTAAACACGTAATAAAACGACCTCATACAATATGAGGACGCGAAATTTTAGGGCTCTGTCGAAAAGGTGTCAAGAAATATACAGCGATCTCAGATCACCAGTTCATTTGACCAGCATGCTTTACTGCAAGATTAACGAAATCAGTATAGCCAACCACGTTAATTTTGGCTGAAATTTGACCAGCAAGACCCCGCGCATCAATGTCTTCCTTCAATGCAGAGACAGATATGGGGGCATTATTGAGGATTTCAACAAAGCGGCTATCTTCAATTGCCGCCAGAACGCCATCCTGAATGAGCAACAGATCATCGCCTTCACTCAGCATTCTCAGTAATGCTTCGATATCGCATTGCCACGGGGAATGACTCAAGGTATGGAGCATGACAGCCTCAGAAAGTCAGAATGGTGTCGTACTGGGAGAGTTGCTCGCGCAACGGACCCGCCGCAAGGATGGTAACGTCCAGAACAAAAGCGGCTTTATCTGTCATAAGGCCACGCGATGCCAGAGAGTCAGCACAAACATAGAAGGTTTCAATGTCGTAAAGAGGCAGAACCTTAAAGGTCGCAATATAGTCGCGCGCGAGAACAGCTTGCGGGTACTGCCCTCCCAGTATCTGGAATACGCCATCGCCCAGAAAGAAAACACCGATATCTTCGGTTAAGGCGGAGGTTGCCAGCAATGCATCCAACCCTTCCCGGCCAGCAGCACTACCATGCGGAGCGGAAGAAAAAACAAACGCGACACGATTCATCAGAATTGCACCATTCGGTCACAGGTCAGCGCCGCCTGCGCAAGCGCGCCTAAACCACTCAGCAAGAATCCTGATTGCAGATTTGCACCCGGTAAACCAAGACGCGCCGCTTCTGCTGCATCCGTGATACCGCGACGCAGCGCCGCTGCAACACAGATATGTAATTCTACGCCCTGCTTTTCGCTTAAGGATTGCCAGGCGCGTACCAGGTCAAACTCATCTGAAGCCGGTGAAGTGAACTGATTCGCGTTATAGACCCCTTCACGGTAAAAAAAGACGCTACTCAGTTCATGACCCGCGTCCAGTAGCGCTTGTGCAAATTGCAATGCACTGCTGGCCTGCTGCGTACCATATGCCGGGCCCGTCACCATTAAAGCAAAACGCATTACTTATCTTGCCCCTGGAAATCACCGCTTTTGAACTGGCGGATATAGAGATAAACAGTGTGTTTGGAAATGTTCAGACGATCGGCAACCTGGTTAATGGCGTCTTTGATATCAAAAATACCTTTCTCATAGAGGTTCAGCACAATCTGACGGTTCTTCGCGTTGTTCGATACATTGCGATCGGCATTCACTTCTTCAATAGTGAACTCAAGCGTTTGAGTCACGAGATCTTCGACAGAAGAAGCAAAGTTGACTGAAGAACCGACATCTGGTGTTTCTGGCGGAATAAAGGTGCTCATAATTTGCGAGAATGGCACATCAAGGTTCATGTTGATGCACAGCAGTCCAATCACACGATGCTCACGATTTCGTATCGCGATGGTTTCTGATTTCATCAGTACACCGCTTTTGGCGCGAGTGAAATAACATTTGGAGACGCTGCTGTCCGCGCCGGTCATGTCGTGCAACATACGCAATGCAAGGTCGGTGATTGGCGAGCCAATTTTGCGGCCAGTATGCTCACCATTGGCAATACGGATGGCGGAACACTTTAGATCTTGCAGGGAGTGCAATACGATTTCGCAGTGGGACCCAATGAGCATCGCTAACCCGTCCACTACCGCTTCGTAGGATTTCAGAATATCGAAGTCGGTCTGATCGAAAGGACGTTGATCCAGCAAATCAAGTTCACTGGTTTCGTTGGTTAAAAGCGACCTGGACATGAAAAAAACACTCCTTTTCAGGAGCCTGTCGTTACGTTTTCAGGGCAGGCTCATTATCTACACGGACAACTAAATTAATACAGCGTGTATAACGCTTACCAGCGTTAATTATATCTGCCCCACAATAAAAAAACCGCCGCCTTGAAGGCGGCGGTTTTCACAACATTATTTCTTCGCAGCGGCAGCGGCTTTATCGTCTGCCGGGGCTTCCGGTTTAGCGTCAGCTTTCGGCGCCGGTTTGATGTCCAGCAATTCTACGTCAAACACCAGCGTAGAGTTTGCCGGAATACCTGGGACACCTGTTTTGCCGTAAGCCAGATCTGGTGGGATAACCAGCTGGATTTTACCGCCTTTTTTGATGTTCTTCAGGCCTTCAGTCCAGCCAGGGATCACACCGTCCAGACGGAAAGAGAGCGGTTCGCCACGGGTGTAAGAGTTATCAAACTCTTTACCGTCGATCAGCGTACCTTTGTAGTTGACCACAACGGTATCACTGTCTTTCGGCGCATCACCTGTACCTTCCTTCTCTACTTTATAGACCAGACCAGTAGAGGACGTTTTCACACCTTTCTCTTTAGCAAAAGTATCGCGGTAGGCTTTGCCTTTCGCTTCGTTTTCTTTTGCATCTTTATCCATCTTGTCCTGAGCAGCACCCTTCACGCGAGCTTCGAATGCCTGCAGAGTCTGCTCAATCTCCTGGTCAGTCAATTTGCTCTTATCAGCAAATGCATCCTGAACACCTGCGATCAACTGTGCTTTATCCAGTTTGATGCCCAGTTTTTCTTGCTCTTTCAGAGAGTTTTCCATGTAGCGGCCCAGAGATGCGCCCAGTGCGTAGGCGGATTTCTGGTCGTCATTTTTGAACGCCGCTTTGCTGTCTGCAGTCGCAGCAGGCTTCGCAGCGGTATCAGCAGCGAAAGACAGCGGCGCATTCAGTGCGACAGCCATCGTAGTGGCCAGCAGCGTTGCTTTAAACAGTGATTTCATCCATATCTCCAGGGCCTGGGGACTCTCACCCCAGCGTTAAACGTAAATGAGAAGCGTACTATAAAACGTTGCGGAAGAAATCTACAGACAGACTCTCCCTATTCTCGCCACTTTTAAGACTATTTTTGTTTAAATAAGTTTCTTGCCAATGGGATGGATGCTGCACTTAACGATAAACTCGGTTAGACTTCGCCGCCGCCACCCCATATGGGATAGATTGATAAACGAGGTGAATCATGAAAGATGCAATGTTAGAAGAGAGACTGGCCGAGCTGGAAAGCCGACTGGCTTTTCAGGACATCACCATCGAAGAACTCAACCAGACGGTGACGGCTCATGAACTTGAAATGGCAAAACTGCGAGATCTGATGCGCCTGCTCACTGAAAAAGTGAAAGCGACACAGTCATCGCACATCGCCTCTCAGTCAGAAGAGACACCTCCACCTCATTATTGAGGCGTAAAAAAAGCGGGATATTCCCGCTTTTTTCATTTTCCGTGTAACGGAATTAATGGCAACCGCAACCGCCGTTACCACCACAACCGCCTTTGCCATGTTCATGACCGTGGTCATGATCGTGGCCGTGACCGCCGCAGCAACCGTCATGGTCGTGATCGTGACCGTGGTCATGACCGTTAGCGCCGTGAACGTGGCCATGAGCCAGCTCTTCTTCGGTCGCTTCGCGGATCGCAACAACTTCAACGTTGAATTTCAGGTTCTGGCCAGCCAGCATGTGGTTACCGTCAACAACAACGTGGTCATCTTCCACTTCGGTAATTTCAACCGGAACGGGACCCTGGTCAGTTTCAGCCAGGAAGCGCATGCCAACCTGCAGCTCATCAACACCCATGAACACGTCTTTCGGAACGCGCTGCACCAGGTTGTCGTCATATTGACCGTAAGCGTCGTTTGCGCCTACAGCAACATCAAATTTGTCGCCAACTTCATGACCGTCCAGCGCGCTTTCCAGGCCGGAAATCAGAGAACCGTGACCGTGAAGGTAGTCAAGCGGCGCACTCACCGGAGACTCATCAACCAACACACCGTCTTCTGTACGTACCTGATAGGCCAGGCTGACCACCAGGTCTTTTGCTACTTTCATGATATCTCCTGAGCGTGGGAAAATTGCTGGCGCAGATTGTAGCGGAAATCTGCACCCGTGTACCCTTTAGCTTAAAAAAACTCAGGGCATATCGCTAGTCCGGATGAAAAATGCCAATGACTTGCTCTTCTTTGCGAACATGCTCGCGAGCCTGTTTATCGGCCTCACGCATCTGGTGGCCGCACTTAACACACTCAACAACATCAACATTATTCTCGCGCCACATTGCCAGCGAATCTTGCGCCTGGCAGGACGGGCATTTTGCACCTGCGATAAAGCGTTTACGTACAGCCATGCTTTTTTACCTTTTATTCAAATTCATCCCAGCCATCCAGTTGGCGTCGCTCCTGCTGCATTTCACGCTGGAAAATCTCTTCAAGCTCCCGACGAGCTTCCCGCACGCGGGAAATTTGCGCCGTATCAGAATGAACAGGCATGAGTTCTCGCAGCATGCGCATATCCAGACGACGGAAATGCATCTGAGCCCGCTGAGCCTGGTGCGGATGCATACCCAACGACACCAGCGCCTTACGTCCAAGTTCTAATGCACTGGAGAAGGTTTCACGTGAAAAATGTTTTACTCCCACCTGCAACAGCTCATGGGCCTCCACGCGCCCACGCGCCCTGGCCAGGATATGTAAATGGGGAAAATGCTGCTGGCACAACTCCACCAGCCTCATCGTATCCTCCGGCTCATTGCAGGTAATGACTATCGACTCTGCCGCTTCCGCCCCGGCAGAGCGTAACAGCTCAAGCTGAGTGGCATCACCGTAATACACCTTATAGCCATATTTGCGCATCAGGTTCACCGCGCTGATATCACGCTCAAGCACCGTAATGCGCATTTTGTTCGCCATCAGCAAACGACTAATGACCTGACCAAAGCGCCCAAAACCCACAATGATCACCTGGGGCTTATCATCCTGCACCCAGGGCGTTTCATCTTCATCATCTGTCGGGTTAAGCCGACGGGCAAGGAACGCATCAACCATTTTCATCAGGAGCGGTGTCGTCATCATCGATAACGTCACCGTCACCAGCAGGAGCGCCATCTGATCATCTTTGAACAATTTCTGGGACGATGCTGTGGAGAAGAGTACAAACGCGAACTCGCCCCCCTGGCTTAACACGCTGGCAAACTGCATTCTTTCCGAGCTACGCAGGCCGTAAATACGTGCCAGGGCATACAGCACCAGCGTTTTTACCGCGACCAGCACAGCAACGCTGATGACCACCCACAGCAGATGGGTGTACAACACGCCAAGATTGAGCGCCATGCCAACCGAGATAAAGAACAGCCCTAACAGCAGCCCTTTAAAAGGATCAATCGCGATTTCCAGCTCATGTCGGTATTCGCTCTCCGCAAGCAATATCCCGGCGATAAAGGTCCCGAGCGCCATAGACACGCCCAGCGCATCCATAAACAAAGCGGAGCCTAACACCAACAGCAACGTCGCCGCAGTGAATACCTCACGCACACCTGAAGCCGCAATAAAGCGAAATACCGGGCGCAGTAAAAAACGTCCGCCAATCAACATGCCGGCAAATGCCAGCACCTTCATACAAATTTTAACCCAGTCAAAATGCTCATCGCCCGATCCTGCCAGCAACGGGACAAGCGCCAGCGCAGGGATCACCGCCAGATCCTGAAACAGCAACACCGAGAACCCCAATTGGCCAGCCTCACTCCGGTTCATACCTTTATCGCGCATAAGCTGCAGTGCCATGGCCGTAGAAGACATCGCCAACCCTATGCCGCCAATCACTGCTGCCTGCCAGGAAAAATCCGTCAGCATCAGCAAGCCGCCAAGAATGGCGGCACTGAAGATCACCTGCGCTGCGCCGACACCAAAAATAGAGCGACGAAGCTGCCACAGTTTTGACGGGTTCAATTCAAGGCCAATGATGAACATCAGGAAAACAACGCCCAGCTCGGAGAAGTGCAGGATTTCATCCACATCACTGATAAATCCAAGTCCCCAGGGACCAATAGCAATGCCCGCCAGCAGATACCCCAGAACAGCGCCAATACCCAGTCGCGAGGCCAGTGGCACAGCAACGACCGCCGCAAACAAAAACAGCACACCAGCCAGCAGCAAATTAGAGCCTTCCATCAGCGACCTCCTGCCGGAATCGGCGACGCCAGCCATTCGCCATATGCTTTAGCGTGGCTCGCCAGCTCGTTGGGTTCCTGACGACGCGCCCAGTAGACAATAATCGGGCTCATCCAGTGCATACGGCACATGGCGGCCGTCAGTTCAAACGGTCGCAGAATATCGCTCATCGGGTAACGGTTAAGGCTGTCGTGACGGTAGGCGCTCTCTGGCTCACCGGTCGTAATTACACTACGCCAGTACTTTCCCGCCAGTTGGTTTCCCCCTACTCCACTGGAGAACCCCCGGCTCAGTACCCGGTCAAGCCACTCTTTCAGCAACGCGGGACAACTGTAGGTATAAAGCGGATGCTGGAACACAATCACATCATGCTGGCGCAGCAATTCCTGCTCGAAAGGGATATCGATAAAAAAATCGGGATAGTGCGCGTAGAGGTCGTGCACCGTTACATTGTTGAGCTGTAAAGCCGGCTTAAGCAGAACCCGGTTTGCCACCGAGTCCTGAGATTCCGGATGGGCATACAGCAGCAGCACTTTTGCTGTCTGAGACATCACTCCCCTCCCGGTTCTGTTTCTGTTTTTGTGTAAAGTCGTCGTTTTGGGCTACCATGGCGGCCCGGTGCGGAAAATGGCGCACACCTTACATTATCATAATGACAAATTAACATAGTCGGAACATACGGCGCTTCTATGATTGTTTTCTCCTCGTTACAAATTCGTCGTGGTGTGCGCGTCCTGCTGGATAACGCAACAGCCACCATCAATCCTGGCCAAAAAGTCGGTCTGGTCGGCAAAAATGGCTGCGGCAAATCCACCCTGCTGTCACTCCTGAAAAACGAGATTAGCGCTGATGGCGGTAACTTCACGTTTCCGGGCAACTGGCAACTGGCGTGGGTCAACCAGGAGACACCTGCCCTGAGTGAACCTGCTCTCGACTATGTGATTGACGGTGACCGTGAGTACCGCAAACTTGAGAGCGAACTGCGTGCGGCAAATGAGCGAGACGACGGCCATGCGATCGCCACCGTTCACGTCAAGCTGGACGCCATTGATGCCTGGACCATCCGTTCCCGTGCTTCCAGCCTGCTGCACGGTCTGGGTTTCAGCAACGAACAACTCGAACGCCCGGTCAGCGATTTCTCCGGCGGCTGGCGTATGCGCCTCAACCTGGCTCAGGCGCTGATCTGCCGCTCAGACTTATTGTTGCTCGATGAACCGACTAACCACCTCGATCTCGATGCGGTTATCTGGCTGGAAAAATGGCTGAAAAGCTATCAGGGAACCCTGATTTTGATCTCCCACGACCGTGATTTCCTTGACCCGGTGGTGGACAAAATCATTCATATCGAGCAACAGACGATGTTCGAATACACCGGCAACTACAGCTCTTTCGAGCGCCAGCGTGCAACACGCCTCGCCCAACAGCAATCCATGTACGAAAGCCAACAACAGCGAGTGGCCCATCTGCAAAGCTTTGTCGACCGCTTTAAAGCAAAAGCCTCTAAAGCCAAGCAGGCGCAAAGCCGTATCAAAATGCTCGAACGTATGGAGATGATTGCCCCGGCGCACGTGGATAACCCCTTCCATTTCAGCTTCCGTGAACCGGAAAGCCTGCCTAACCCGCTGCTGAAAATGGAAAAGGTCAGCGCCGGTTATGGCGATCGCATTATCCTGGACTCCATCAAGCTCAACCTCGTCCCTGGCTCCCGCATTGGTCTGCTGGGACGTAACGGCGCAGGTAAGTCGACGCTCATTAAGCTGCTGGCGGGCGAGCTTAACCCGGTCAGCGGTGATATTGGTCTGGCAAAGGGTATTAAACTGGGTTACTTCGCCCAGCATCAGCTGGAATTTTTACGCGCGGATGAATCTCCTGTTCAGCACCTCGCACGCCTCGCGCCACAGGAGATGGAGCAGAAACTCCGCGACTACCTCGGCGGATTCGGCTTCCAGGGCGACAAGGTCACGGAAAATACCGAACGTTTCTCAGGCGGAGAAAAAGCCCGTCTGGTGCTGGCACTGATTGTCTGGCAGCGTCCGAACCTGCTGCTACTTGATGAACCAACCAACCACCTCGATCTCGATATGCGTCAGGCACTCACCGAGGCGTTGATTGAATTCGAAGGTGCACTGGTCGTGGTGTCGCATGATCGCCACCTGATCCGTTCCACCACTGACGATCTCTATCTGGTGCATGACGGAAAAGTTGAACCGTTCGACGGCGATCTGGAAGATTACCAGCAGTGGCTGACAGACGTGCAGAAGCAGGAGAACCAGCCTGAGGATGCCTCGAAAGACAATGCTAACAGCGCACAGTCGCGGAAAGACCAGAAGCGTCGTGAAGCGGAACGACGTACCCAGACGCAACCCCTGCGCAAAGAGATTGCCCGTCTGGAAAAAGAGATGGAGAAGCTCAACGCCACACTTGCCGCCGTTGAAGAAAAACTAGGTGATAGCGGGTTGTACGACCAAAGCCGAAAAGCAGAGCTGACAGATTGTCTGCAAACGCAGGCGAAAACCAAATCCAGCCTCGAAGAGTGTGAGATGGCCTGGCTCGATGCCCAGGAACAACTCGAAGCGATACTACAGGCCGACTAACACGCAGGGAGGGTTATGAGTTTCGATATCACGAGCGACATTACATTCCGCAAGCTCAGTATTTTCATGACTTTTATGGAAAAAGGTAACATCGCGCGTACCGCCGAAACTCTGGGCCTGAGCGGCGTCAGCGTGCATCGTGCACTGCATACCCTGGAAGAGAATGTCCGCTGCCCACTCTTCACCCACAAAGGCCGCAACCTGATTGCGCTCCCCTCCGCCTGGACACTGCTGGAATATTGCCAGGAAGTGATGCAGGTGATGGAGCGCGGGTTAGAAGAAGCGCGAAAAATTGCCGGTATCGGCCAGGGACGCTTACGTGTCGGCACGCTGTATTCGTTAACGCTGGAAACCGTGCCCCGCCTGATTATGGGTATGAAATTGCGCCGCCCGGATCTTGAGATGGATCTCACGATGGGCTCTAACGAAACCTTGTTGCACATGCTGGATGAAGGCTCGCTGGATGCGATTTTAATCTCCATCTCTGAAAGTGATATTGACCGCAACAGCCTCGAAGTTCTGCCGCTGTTTCATGATGATATTTTCCTGGCGGCCCCAGCTTCGGCCACGTTACACACCAGCGGGCTGGCCGACCTGCGCGATTATAAAGATCAGAAATTTGTCGCCCTGGCGGAAGGGTTTGCCACTTATGCCGGTTTTCAGGAAGCCTTTCACATTGCCGGATTTGAGCCTGAGATCGTCACCCGCGTGAATGACATCTTCTCGATGCTGAGCCTGGTGCAGGCGGGCGTGGGCTTTACGCTGATGCCCGGCAGAATGAAGAAGGTGTATGAGAATTCAGTGCAACTTTTGAAGCTGGCACAGCCGTACCAGATGCAACAGCTTATCGCCATTGTCTTTGCCCGCAACCGCGAGCAAGATCCAAGCCTGCGGGCATTAGCCGCCGAAGGGCGGATGTACGCCCGTAGCTTGCAGGACGGCGTCTGATGTCTTGTCCTGTGGCGATGCGATGCATCACACCAGGAACGCAGGCCAGATCAGCGTAGCGCCACCGGACAAAAGATCACGCCCGAAGCCGCTTCGCCAGATGCACCGCCACATCAACGCCACTGCGTTCCAGCGAAATGGACTCGCCTTCCCACGCAGCCTGTCTCGTCAGGCAGGTCAGCACACCGCCGGGTGGCATTTCAATCGCCAGCCGCGCGTCGCGTTCATTTGCCGAGATCACCGCGTCCTGCCAGCGCACTGTCCGCGCCATGTTCATCGCTAAATCATCGGCAATCTTTTCCGGCTGCCAGAGTACGCGCCCGGTACTACCACTCAGGTACGCACAGCGCGGACGGGAGAGCGTAACCTGGCGGAAAGCATCTTCCAGTTTTCGCGCTGGTTCAGCCAACAGCTCGCAATGCGAAGGTACACTAACCGCCAGCCGGTGCGCTTTCGAAGCCCCTTTTTCCAGCGCGCGTTTCGCAACCTGCGCCATCCCCTCATTACTTCCGGCAATCACAATCTGCGTTTCAGCATTCAGGTTCGCGATATAGGTCCCGCTATCCGCGATCAGGGTTTCGACCTGAGACAGCGTGAGCCCCATGATGGCTGTCAGCCCATAGCCATGCGGATACGCTTGTTCCATCAAATCACCGCGCAGCGCTACCAACTGCAGCGCATCAGCAAAATCAAGCACCCCGGCAACCACCGCAGCGGGATAAGCGCCTATCGACAGGCCACTGACGATATCCGCCGAGATCCCTCGACGCTCAAGTTCACGCGCCCAGGCGACACCGGCAATAAGTAAAGAGAGCTGTACCGCACGGGTATGGCGTAGCGAATCGGGGGTGTCCAGCGCATCGGCTTCGGTTCCCAATATCTCACGCGCCTGATCCAGTTCCGTACCCGGCAAATGTTGCAGCATATCGGGATGTTGTGTCCCCTGCCCCGGAAAGGTAAACAGTATTTTCATCACGCCTCCCTGTGCCACGGGTCGACCACCAGGCGCGGCCCATGGCCTGTTTTTAACAAGATTTTTCCGTCCCGTAGCCACTCAGATAACGCAAAACCGCCTTCTGGGGTATCCACCTGCGTATCCGCACGACAAAGTGCACGGCTCAGTTGGTTCTGCCAGAGGGAAAATGCGTCTTGCGATAGTGCGAGTGGCGCGCGGATCAGCAGGTCGAGGTCACTGTCAGCGTGGATAACCGGAATACCGGTCGCCAGGGCATAGCCTGTGCTGCCGGTAATTCCCCACACCCACGGCCAGGAGTGCTGAGAAAGCTGTAACGCCACCTGAACTGGCGGCTGAGTGATGAAGGGTGAGCGCAACAAATCGGCTGTCACACTCAGGGCTTCCGGTGAAACCACACGAAGTACGTTTTCCGGTTTCACCCACCCAGCCGCACGCTGATCGCGGCGCAAACCACGCACGCCAACGGGAATACGGCCATCGTTATCAACATCACGCCTCACGACCACCGGCAGACCAGAATGCCAGACCGTATCCACCCAGGATTCAGTAATACCTTCCAGCGCGTCACGCGCGGTAAGCCAGATGAGGTCGTGTGGGCGTAATGTTGTGGTCATGATTACATTCCTGAAGTCAGCGAGATAAACAGCGGCAGTGACAGGATACACAGGACGGAGCTTAACAGCAGCACAGCTTCTGCATCCGGCGACTGCACGCCAAAGCGGTTGCCGAACACCACACCAAAGAAGCCAGCAGACAGCGCAATCATCAGAATGGCGGTAATCGCCACAGAACCGTGCAGACCGAAGATCAGCACAATGCCCCAGGCAATCGCAGGCTGGATCAGCAGTTTGGCGACAGTCGAGGTGATCACCATGGTGTTGATCTGCAGTTTACGGGCAGAAAGAATAACACCGGTCAGGAACAGCGCGGCAGCAGTTGCAGACAAGCCCAGCGGTTTAATCGCAGCCAGAACCAGCTCCGGCATTTTGATGCCAATGGCAGATAAAATCACCCCCAGCAGCGGGCCCATCACAATCGGTTTTTTGATCGAGCGCCACATCAGTACCGGCAACATCGCCAGCGTAGAACCAGAGTTATTGCCATCAGCTCGGGCTTTTTCGCGTTCCAGGATCAGCAGACAGAACGGGGTCATCAGTACAGAACCGCAAGCAATTGACACGGCAACAGACAGCGATGTTGAAGACCCTTCTCCCAGCACACTTCCCAGGATCGGCAGGCCGAGCGCGGCGTAGTTTGGCAGAGCGACTGTCAGCGTCAGTACAGCGGCATCCTGTGGAGATTTTTTAAAGACGCTGGTTGCCAGGAAATAGAGGATGGCGTAGGTGATCCACATCGCCAGAGTCAGCACCAGAATCAGCGGCGACTGCGCCACAATCCCCGTCCAGGGTGTTTGCACAGTGGCACTGAACAGGGCAGCGGGCAGGGCAAAATCCATGACGAAGATATTAAGCAGGGAAACATTTTTGTTATCGACCATCTTTGCCTTACCGGCCCAGAATCCCAGTAGCATGATGATGAAAATTGGCGCAAGAGCATGAACAATTACGTAAGTCATATATCACCTGTAATAAATAAAAAATGTTTAGCACTGGTGCGATGATTATTATTTTTCAGGATGCAGCATCCCGCGCGGGCGCTACGGGCGCGCCCACGGGGTAATGCATCTGGCAGGTCTTTTGTTACTTACCAGCTTGCTCGCATACGTTCGCGTACAAGAGCAGAGCTGCGGCGGTTGTCAGCACCCAGACGATTTTTTAACGTGGTGTCCTGACGTGCGTCGTTGATGGCCTGTTGCAGCGTGGTTTTCACCTGCGCCAGATCATGTGTTGTGGGGGCATCCGGATTGCTGATATCCAGCAGGTTCTCAAGCAGCCCCAGCGTAGCGTAGTTACTGATGTCATAGGCCATTGGTGGGATGGTGGCAGCCAGTTTTTCCAGTGCCTCCACGGTACGCAGCGTAATGCGTGCCGCAGACTCTTTCCCCATCGCGTGGATCAGCACGCCTTTATCGTTGAATGCGATCAGGCGGTTGGCCTGGTAGCCATGCGCCAAAAACGCACCAGACATCGCTTTTCCCACAATCAGACCAATCACCGGATGCCCGGCCAGGCGCGCATTGGCATACGCTGCCGCCGCACCGGCCAGCGCCTGGTGAATACCAAACGCCTCTTCGCGACGACCATAGGCCTGGCTCGGAACGTCAATCACGGCCACAATCGGGCGCTTCACGGTTTTATCTGCATCAGCGGCAACGGTTTCACTCACCACTTTGGCCAGCGTCCACCCTTCCAGCAGACCCACTTCGCCCTTCGCTGCACGCGGGAAGTGATTATTCGCATCCGGGACAACCGCCACGAAACGCACCGCTTCACCGTTGAGTTCACCGTCAGTTGCCTGTACGGACGGGCATAATCCTTCCAGACGTTTCGCATTCGGAGCGAGGGTTTGCAGCCATAATTCGCCGCGGCTTATTGAGCTAGTCATCATTTCACCTCCCGGGCAAAAAGCGCCTTGATTTGTTCGGCATCGGCCTGTTTGCGGGTGTCGAATGCCGTCAGGCGGTTCAGATAATCGTCATAGTTATCGGTACGATGCTTTGCCGGAACGCCTTTGGCGATGGCGTCATTCATCGCCTGTTTCACCGCATTCACACCATCCCCCACCAGCGCATCCACCAGACCACTCTGGTAGCGCACTTCGCCACCGGTCATGCTCCAGATAAACGGACGGTCGCGGGAGTCGTACTCTTCAATGCCCGCTTCCTGCTCAATCACCTGCGGGCCGTTGAGGCCAAGACGCGCTTCACGGGTCACAATCAGGTAGCTGCACAGTGCGGCGGCAATGGACATCCCGCCGAAACAGCCGACGGTCCCGGCCACAATACCCACCACCGGGGTATAGCGGCGCAGGTCAACTATCGCCGCATGGATATCGGCAATCGCCGCCAGACCAAGATTCGCTTCCTGCAAACGCACACCGCCGGTTTCAAGGCACAGAACCGCCTGTGTCGGAATGCCGTTGCGGTTATCTTCTGCCGCCAGCTCCAGTGCCGCCGCCATCTTGGCGCCGGACACTTCACCCATGCTGCCCCCCTGGAATGCCCCTTCAATGGCGACAACCACCGCAGGCTGTCCATTGATTGTCCCTTTAGCAACCACCATGCCGTCGTCGGCCTGTGGCACAATGCCCTGTGGCCCCAGCCAGGGTGAAATAATGCCTTCAAACGGATCGAGCAGTTCGCGGTAGCTGCCGTCATCCAGCAGGGCATGGGCACGCTGACGTGCTTTTAGTTCGATAAAACTACGGTCATCACGCATGATTCACCTCTTCAAAAACCTGTTCGATACGAATGCGCGCGACACCCGGTGTTGCGCCAAAATCGTGGATCGTCAGTTTGCCTGCAGGCAGGCTGCTGACGGTTTGCAGACGATTGAACAGTGCATCCCAGCGACGACGGCTGTTGTCGGCAGAAGTGGTGATATCAATAGTTAAGGTCTGCCCCTGGTCGGCGGTGAATAGCACCTCCATATCCCCTGAGCCGACAACCCCTGCCAGCGCTCTGCCGCTTAACACGCGGCTGGCTGGCACGGTCAATGTAATTTTTTCCATAACATCCTCTTAATGCGTTGAATATGGCGTCTCGACGCGATCGAGAAACAGCGTGGCGGCGAGCAAATCCGCCGCACCTCCTGGCGAAGCGTTAAGTGCAAGCATCTGGCGATCGAGTTCAGCCAGCGCGCGTTGGCCTTCAGGCTGAGCCGTACCTCCGGCGCGAAGCACTGCCCGAGCGCCGTCTTGCATGACATCCAGCCCTTCCAGCCCGGCACGAGACAGCACGCAGGTGTCCGTCAGGGACGTCATGATCGCCATCAGGGCATCAAGCCTGGCGTGCGCTTCACTGCTGCCGTTCAGACGGCTCAGACGAAGCTGCGGCAATGCGCGTTGTAAAATATGCGGAAACGCCTGCTGAGCCTCTTCACGCGCGCCCGGTACACGGTAGCGGTGCGTCGCACGAAGACCTTTGCTAAACACTTTCGGCGCGGCATCATCCGGGAGCATTGCCAGGGCCGCTGCGGTTTCCGCCACGGCCTGCGCGCGAGCATTTCCCCCCAACATCGCCACGGCACTCACCAGTAATCCCAGTGCCCAGATTGCACCACGGTGGGTATTAACGCCTTCCGTGACCACCATCATCTGCTGTTCGCCTTCGCGGCCAAGCCGCCCAACGGTTTGCCGGAGCGCAATGTCTGCCGGACGCTGCCAGCTTTGTTGCGCCAGTGCCTGAAACGTGGGGGTCAGGCTGTGTGCGGAACGCTCCATTAACGCGAGCGTTAAATCGTGGTGCGCGCCGTTCCCCCGACTGTCCACCAGACCGGGCTTCGGGCTTAATCGTGCTTCGTCAATCAGACACTGCGTGGCGGTTCGCGCCAGCCATTCCGCACCGCCTTCAACCTGAATCTGGGGCAGAAGTTTCATTACCAGCTCCGGAATTTCGCAGGTGGGTTGTAGAGACCGCCAGACCATTCCACCAGGTCAGAAACACTGCCAGCGGCCAGCAGGGAACGGGTGGCGTCAGTGCGGCGAATGCCCATATCTTCCGGGTAAACCACTTTGCCGCTTTGACGCAGCGCGGCGACGCGTTTGGCATCTACACCCAGGCCGATATCGGTGATGCCCGCAACGGCTGCAACCATCGCCCGGCGCTCGCCGAGATCCTTCGCACGGTAAAGGTAAGCAATCCCCTCTTCCGTCAGAACGTGGGTCACGTCATCGCCATAAATCATTACGGGAGCCAGTGGCATACCGGAGGCTTTCGCGACCTCGACTGCGTCGAGTTTTTCCACGAAGGTCGGTTTCACACCAGCCTGGAACGTTTCAACCATCTGCACGACCAGCTTTTTACCTCGCTGCATCGGGTCCGGTTCGGTGATCATATTCAGCCATGCCGGGGTAGCATGACGACGACCGTGCGGATCGTGCCCCATATTTGGTGCACCACCGAAGCCAGACAAACGCCCCCGAGTCACCGTTGAGGAGTTAGCGTAGCCATCAACTTGCAGGGTCGAACCAATGAACATATCAACAGCATACTGGCCAGCCAGTTGGCAGAACGCGCGGTTGGAACGCATAGAGCCATCTGCGCCGGTAAAGAACACATCCGGACGAGCACGGATATACTCTTCCATCCCCAGCTCACCACCGAAGCAGTGCACGCTCTCAACCCAGCCGCTTTCAATCGCCGGGATCAACGTTGGATGCGGGTTCAGTGTCCAGTGTTTACAGATTTTGCCTTTCAAGCCGAGCTGTTCGCCGTAAGTCGGCAGCAGAAGCTCAATTGCGGCGGTGTTAAAACCGATCCCGTGGTTCAGAGACTGTACCTGGTGCTCCGCATAGATACCTTTGATGGCCATCATCGCCATCAGGATATGTTCCTGTTTGATCAGGCGCGGATCGCGGGTAAACAGCGGTTCGATAAAGAACGGTTTATCCGCCACCACCACGTAGTCGATCCAGGAACCAGGAATATCCACGCGCGGCAGGTCACACTCGTCGTCCACCAGCTCGTTCACCTGTGCGATGACGATCCCGTCGTGAAACGCCGCAGCTTCAACCAGTGCTGGGGTATCTTCTGTACTGGCCCCTGTGTAAAGGTTGCCTTTGCGGTCCGCTTTAAACCCGGCAATCAGCGCCACATTGGGCGAGAGATCAACGTACAGGCGAGAATAAAGTTCGATGTAGGTATGGATTGCACCGATTTCGAGTTGCCCATCTTCCAGCAACTGCGAAATACGCAGGCTTTGGGTCCCGGAGAAGGAGAAGTCCAGCTTGCGGGCGATCCCTTTTTCAAAGATATCCAGATGCTCACTGCGACCGACGCTTGGCATGATCATATGCAGGTCATGCACGATTTGCGGGTTCACTTCAGCCAGTGAGCGAGACAGAAAGTCTGCCTGCTTCTGGTTGTTGCCTTCCAGTACGACTTTGTCGCCTGGCGCGATCAGTTTTTCCAGCATGGCGACAAGGTCGCCGGTTGGCAGTACCTTGCCCTGCACCGGGACAGAAGCCAGACGGCGCGCTTTCTCAGTGCGTCGAGTGTTCCATGCCCGGGCGGGTGTTTGCCCAGATAACATTATTAACCTCCTGATTCAGCACATCATTTTGATTTGCTTAACGCTGAGTAAAGTCTGCACTCTGGTGAGAAAGGCATCAATTAAGCGTAGAGAGAAATCGTTAGCCTGAGAGTAATAATCAGCGTAAGGATTTGTGATCGGGATCATTTCACGATGCGGAAATTGCTGAATCAGAGGTAAACGCCCCTCGTTTTCATAAACAGGGTACAATTCGGAAGGTATAGTAAATGACAGACAAGAATTAACATCGCACCGTTATGACCCAAATAATTCCATCCGACTTCGACATCGCGTCCGAAGAAAGCGCAGAGTTCGTGCCCATGCGTGGCGTGGCAAACCGCCACCTGCAAACCATGCTGCCGCGCCTGATTCGCCGCAAGCTACAGTTCACACCGCACTGGCAACGCCTGGATTTACCCGACGGTGACTTTTTGGATCTCGCCTGGAGCGAAGAGCCTGAGCAGGCCCGGCATAAACCACGTCTGGTGGTATTTCATGGGCTGGAGGGCAGCTTGTACAGCCCCTACGCGCACGGTTTGATCCAGGCGGCAAAAGCGCGTGGCTGGCTTGGCGTGGTGATGCATTTTCGCGGATGCAGCGGCGAACCCAATCGCCAGAACCGGATTTACCATTCCGGCGAAACCGAAGACGGCACAGGGTTTTTACGCTGGCTGAATGAGCATTTTGGCCGCGTACCTACCGCAGCAGTAGGCTACTCGCTGGGCGGAAACATGCTCGCCTGTTTGCTGGCAAAAGAAGGCGCGTCGGTTCCGTTGGATGCCGCCGTGATTGTCTCTGCACCGTTCATGCTGGAGCAGTGCAGCTACCATATGGAAAAGGGCTTTTCACGCGTTTATCAGCGCTACTTGCTCAACCTGCTGAAAGCCAACGCGGCACGTAAACTGAAAGCCTACCCGGACACATTGCCGGTCAGCCTGCGTCAACTGAAAAAAGTGCGTCGTATCCGCGAGTTTGACGATCTGATCACTGCCAAGATCCACGGTTTTGCCGATGCGATTGACTATTATCGTCAGTGCAGCGCCATGCCGTTGCTCAGCAAAATAACCCAACCCACGCTGATCATTCATGCCAAAGATGACCCCTTTATGGATCATCACTCCATACCCGCGCAGGAATATCTGCCCGCCAATGTGCAATATCAACTGACCGAGCATGGCGGCCATGTCGGTTTTGTTGGCGGCACGCTCAGACATCCCCGGATGTGGCTGGAGACACGTATTCCTGACTGGTTAACCTCTTATCTGGAAAGCGCAAAATGATTATTCCCTGGCAGGATCTGGCTCCCGAAACGCTCGATAATCTGATTGAAAGCTTTGTGTTGCGTGAAGGCACAGATTATGGTGAACATGAACATTCGCTTGAACAAAAGGTCGCCGATGTGAAGCGCCAGTTGAAAAGTGGCGATGTAGTGCTGGTGTGGTCCGAATTGCACGAAACGGTCAATATCATGCCCCGCAACGCGCTTCATGGCTGACCGTTAAACCTTTCCAGTCAGGGAGTTGCTATGTCTGCCAGACATCCGGTTATTGCCGTTACAGGTTCGAGTGGGGCAGGAACAACCACCACCAGCCTCGCCTTTCGCAAGATTTTCGCGCAACTGAACTTACGGGCAGCCGAAGTCGAAGGGGACAGTTTCCATCGCTATACTCGCCCTGAAATGGATATGGCCATTCGCAAGGCTCGCGATCTCGGTAAACATATCAGCTACTTTGGGCCTGATGCTAACGACTTCGGCCTGCTTGAGCAGACATTTCATGCGTACGGGCAAACAGGTAAAGGGCAATCCCGTAAGTATCTGCATACCTATGATGAAGCCGTCCCCTGGAATCAGGTTCCCGGCACGTTCACGCCATGGCAACCGCTTCCTGAACCAACCGACGTGCTCTTTTATGAAGGCTTGCACGGCGGTGTGGTCACACCACATCACAACGTGGCGCGACATGTGGATTTGCTGGTCGGCGTGGTTCCTATCGTCAACCTGGAGTGGATCCAAAAGCTCACACGCGATACCAGCGAACGCGGTCATTCCCGTGAAGCCGTGATGGATTCGGTCGTGCGTTCGATGGAGGATTACATCAACTTCCTGACGCCGCAGTTCTCGCGTACGCACATCAACTTCCAGCGCGTCCCGACGGTCGATACCTCCAACCCTTTTGCGGCCAAAAGTATTCCTTCTTTGGATGAGAGTTTTGTAGTGATTCACTTCCGAAATCTGGAAGGTATTGATTACCCCTGGCTGCTTGCAATGTTGCAGGGCTCATTTATTTCCCACATGAATACATTAGTGGTTCCGGGCGGGAAAATGGGGCTGGCGATGGAGTTGATCATGACGCCGCTGGTCGAGCGACTGATGGAAGGGAAGAAGATCGCATGAACATTTCCCCTCTCCGCAGGGAGAGGGTCCGGATGAGGGCATCAACGTGCATGATGCCCAACACACATCAGGCTTCAATCACTTCGTAGGAATGCGTGATATTTACCGCTTTTTCCAGCATTAACGCCACAGAGCAGTATTTCTCAGCAGAAAGATCAACCGCGCGTGATACTGCCGCATCCTTCAGATCTTTACCGGTGACAATAAAATGCAGATTGATGTGCGTAAACAGGCGCGGCGCTTCTTCACGACGCTCTGATGTCAGCTTAACTTCGCAATCTGTCACGTCATGACGACCTTTTTGCAGAATAGATACCACGTCAATTGCGCTGCATCCACCCGCCGCCATCAGCACCATCTCCATCGGACTTGGTGCTTTATCGCCGGAGTTACCATCCATCAAAATCTGGTGTCCAGAAGCGGATTCGCCCAGGAATGTTAAACCTTCAACCCATTTCACACGCGCTTGCATATTCATTAACTCCAACGTTGCATTTTTGGTGACAGATTACGCGTGCGTTACAATTCTCGCAACGGAAGGCGACCTGCATCATGCTGAAGCGAGACACCAGGAGACACGCGGCAAAAGCTATGCTAAAACACTCGGGATGCTACAGTAATACATTGACGTTACACATGTATGCAGAGGACATCAAACTTTACTGGCTGCGAATATTACGACAGCCGACTTCCCAGGTATGGGTAAGAATTCGATTGCAACCCCAGAGTCCGGATGCATCTTATGACTCTGGTGACAGCTTATAACAGAGGATAACAGCGCATGGTGCTTGGCAAACCGCAAACAGACCCGACTCTCGAATGGTTCTTGTCTCATTGCCACATTCATAAGTACCCATCGAAGAGCACGCTGATTCACCAGGGTGAAAAAGCGGAAACGTTGTATTACATCGTCAAAGGCTCGGTGGCAGTGCTGATCAAAGATGAAGAAGGGAAAGAGATGATCCTTTCTTATCTGAACCAGGGCGATTTCATCGGCGAGCTGGGCCTGTTTGAAGAAGGCCAGGAACGCAGTGCCTGGGTTCGTGCAAAAACCGCATGTGAAGTGGCTGAAATCTCCTACAAGAAATTCCGTCAGTTGATCCAGGTTAACCCTGACATCCTGATGCGTCTTTCTTCGCAGATGGCTCGCCGTCTGCAGGTCACGTCTGAGAAAGTGGGTAACCTCGCCTTCCTGGACGTAACAGGCCGTATTGCACAGACGCTGCTGAACCTGGCGAAACAACCTGATGCAATGACCCACCCGGACGGTATGCAAATTAAAATCACCCGCCAGGAAATTGGTCAGATTGTCGGCTGTTCTCGTGAAACGGTTGGCCGTATCCTGAAAATGCTGGAAGACCAGAACCTGATCTCCGCACACGGTAAAACCATCGTGGTTTACGGAACCCGTTAATTCCGGTAAAACGGCGTGCCATCGCAAGGTGTCACGCCGTTTTTGTCTCTATCCCCCATGTGGCGAAGGCTGATTTATCACCCGGAAGTTAACTATGCACTGCGGCAAACGCTGGTGCTGTGTCTTCCTGTGGCTGTGGGATTGCTCCTCGGACATCTGCAACAAGGTCTGCTTTTCTCTCTCGTCCCTGCCTGCTGCAACATTGCGGGTCTGGATACGCCCCACAAACGCTTTTTCAAACGCCTGATTATTGGCGGCTGCCTGTTTGCCGGTTGTAGCCTTGCGGTGCAACTGCTACTCGCCCGTGAGATCCCGCTGCCGCTGATTCTGACAGTACTTGCGATGACGCTTGGCGTCACGGCTGAAATCAGCTCACTGCATGCCCGGTTACTGCCTGCATCGCTTATTGCGGCCATTTTTACCCTCAGCCTCGCAGGCAATATGCCGATGTGGGAACCCCTGCTTATCTACGCCCTGGGCACGCTGTGGTACGGCGTATTTAACTGGTTTTGGTTCTGGCTATGGCGCGAACAGCCACTGCGTGAATCCCTGAGCCTGCTCTATGTACAGCTTGCTGATTACTGTGAAGCCAAGTACACCTTGCTGACTCAGCACACCGACCCGGAAAAGTCGTTGCCGCCACTGCTGGCTCGCCAGCAAAAGGTGGTCGATCTGATAAGCCAGTGCTACCAACAGTTGCATATGCTTGCAGCCAATAAAAACCATGACTACAAGCGGTTACTGCGCACGTTTCAGGTAGGGCTGGATCTGCAAGAACACATCTCCGTCAGTTTGCACTACCCTCACGAGGTGCAAAAGCTGGTCGAGCGCAGCCACGCTGAAGCGGTGATCCGCTGGAATGCGCAAACGGTCGCGGCGCGTCTGCGCGTGCTGGCTGACGATATCCTCTATCACCGCTATCCCACGCGTTTCACTATGGAGAAACAGCTGGGCGCGCTGGAAAAAATCGCCAACCAGCATCCGGATAACCCGGTCGGGCAGTTCTGCGCCTGGCACTTCAGTCGAATTGCCCGCGTGCTGCGCACGCAGCGTCCACTTTACCCTCGTGATCTGATGGCGGATAAACAGAAACGTCTGCCGTTGCTCCCCGCCCTGAAGAGCTATCTGTCGTTCAAATCTGCAGCGCTGCGTAATGCCGCCCGTATCAGCGTGATGCTGAGCGTCGCCAGTCTGATGGGCGTGGCGCTGCATCTGCCAAAACCGTACTGGATTTTAATGACGGTGCTGTTTGTCACCCAAAACGGCTACGGCGCGACGCGAGTGCGTATTCTTCACCGGGCAGCAGGCACAATCGCGGGGCTGGTGATTGCCGGGGTAACGCTCCACTTCCACGTCCCGGAGGGTTATACACTGGCGGGAATGCTGGCGATCACAATGGTGAGCTATCTGATCATCCGTAAAAACTACGGCTGGGCAATGGTGGGCTTTACGGTAACGGCGGTGTACACCCTGCAACTGCTTACGCTCAATGGCGAACAATTTATCATCGCCAGGCTAGTTGATACCCTGATTGGCTGCCTGATCGCCTTTGGTGGAATGATCTGGTTGTGGCCGCAATGGCAGAGCGGATTACTGCGTCAGAACGCCCACGATGCACTGGAGGCCGACCAACAGGCCATCCGGTTGATACTCAGCAACGATCCGCAACCTTCGCCGCTGGCGTATCAGCGTATGAAGGTGAATCAGGCGCATAACGCCCTGTTTAACTCACTCAATCAGGCAATGCAGGAGCCTGGCTTTAATTCGCACTATCTGGCAGACATGAAGCTGTGGGTCACGCACAGCCAGTTTATCGTCGAACACATCAACGCCATGACCACGCTGGCGCGTGAGCATACGATGCTGACACCCGATCTGGCACAACGGTATTTAGAATCCTGTGAAATTGCCTTGCAGCGCTGCCAGCAACGTCTGGAGTATGACGCGCCGGGAGAAGCGGGAGATTCGAACATTCTTGAGGCGCCGGAGACCCTGACTCACGGGCCAATGAGCACACTGGAGCAGCATCTGCAGCGGATTCTGGGACATTTGAGCACCATGCACACCATTTCGTCGGTGGCATGGCGTCAGCGTCCACATCACGGCATTTGGTTAACACGCCGGTTAAAACGTACCGGGTATTAGCCTTGTACAATCTGCGCTACCGCACGGGCAAAGCGGTTTAATCCATCTTCGATATCCTGATTTTCTACCACCAGCGATGGTGCAAAACGCATGACATCAGGCCCTGCGTTCAGCACCATGACCCCTTCATGGGCAGCAGCATGCAGGAAATCACGCGCACGGCCTTTAAACTGCGGCTTCAGTTCTGCACCAATCAACAATCCCATCCCACGGATTTCGCTAAACACGTCATACTGGTCGTCAATCTGCTGTAGATGCTTCACAAACAGTTCGCGTTTCGCATTCACGCCATGCAATACCTCTGGGGTGTTGATGATGTCAAACGCCGCACCGGCAATCGCACAGGCCAGCGGATTACCGCCATAGGTTGAGCCATGAGAGCCGACATGGAATGCGGATGCGATCTCCTGCGTCGTCAGCACAGCACTGATTGGGAAGCCGCCGCCGAGCGCTTTGGCGCTGGTCAGGATGTCCGGCGTAACGCCGTAGTGCATGTAGGCAAACAGATCGCCGGTACGCCCCATACCGCTTTGCACTTCATCAAACACCAGCAGTGCCTGATGTTCATCGCACAGTTCACGCAGACCTTTCAGGAATTCCGGCGTTGCCGCAGTGACGCCGCCTTCGCCCTGAATCGGCTCCACCACCACCGCACAGGTATGATCATCCATGACCGCTTTCACCGCATGCAGATCGTTAAACGGAACGTGGATGATATCCGCGGGTTTCGGGCCGAAACCGTCAGAATACTTCGGCTGCCCGCCCACAGAAACGGTAAACAGCGAGCGCCCATGGAACGCATTATGGAAAGCAATAATTTTGGTTTTATATGGACTGTGGCGGGTCGATGCATAGAAGCGCGCCAGCTTAAACGCAGTTTCGTTAGCTTCAGTCCCGGAGTTCATGAACAACACGCGTTCAGCAAAAGTCGCATCGATGATTTTGCGTCCAAGACGCAGAGCCGGTTCATTGGTGAACACATTACTGGTGTGCCACAGGGTTTCGCCCTGGCTTTTCAGCGCCGCCACCAGTGCAGGATGGCAATGTCCCAGTGCGGTGACGGCAATCCCTCCCGCAAAATCAACGTACTCTTTACCCTGCTGATCCCACACGCGGCTGCCTTTCCCTTTGACAGGAATAAACTCTGCCGGTGCATAAATCGGCAGAATTACTTCATCGAATGTCGCGCGGGTAATTGCTGATTGTTCAGTTGCCATGTCGTGCCCATCCATTTTATGTCACATTAATTGTGAAAATATAATCACGAAATATGCATAAAAAATCACAACAAGGCAATAGATATTCAGCGATTGAGGAAATTCGCCAGAAGCTGATGTCCCTGCTCGCTCAGAATGCTCTCCGGGTGGAATTGCACACCTTCAAGATCCCATTCGCGGTGGCGAATACCCATGATCTCCTGTGTGTCGCTCCAGGCCGTCACGTCAAAACAGGTGGGAAGCGTGGGCGGATCGATCACCAGGGAGTGATAACGGGTAACGGTGAGCGGATTATTCAGGCCACGGAACACCCCCATTCCGGTATGTGTTATCGGCGACGTTTTGCCATGCATCACCTTCGCCGCACGAACAATCGTTGCCCCGAATGCCTGAGCAATAGCCTGATGCCCCAGACATACTCCCAGAATGGGCAACTTACCGGAAAAATGGCGGATGACATCCAGCGAAATACCGGATTCAGACGGTGTACAGGGTCCTGGTGAAATGACAATCTTCTGCGGGGCAAGGGCTTCTGTTTCTGCCAGTGTCAGTTCGTCGTTGCGATGGACGGCCACCTCTGCGCCCAATTCACAAAAATACTGGTAAAGGTTCCAGGTGAAGGAATCATAGTTATCAATCAGCAGAATCATGGCGGCTCCAGAACAAAAATGCCGCCCTATTCTACTCAGTTTCCCGTGCTTCGCTCACTACTTTGGCAAAGATGGTGTTCAGGGCCGATAAATCCCCCATCGCCCCACTCTGATTGGCTGCCGCCCACGCATCCGGGCTGATATCCCGCCAATTCAGTTGATAGCCTGCGTGGATCGCCAGTTGCTCAAAGAAGATCCTCTGAACAATGCCGTTCCCGATCCGAAAAGGGTGCAGGACGTTAATTTCACAGTAGTAGTGGCTAAGACGAGCCACAAACTCACTTTTCTCAAGCCCGGCCAGATACCCCTCTTCTTCGAGATCCTGCATCAGGCTATTACCCTCTTTCTCAATATAGGCAAAGTGGCAGAATCGGGTATCCCCCTGGTAAATATCCACTTCGCGGATATCCCCTGCCCAGTCAAAAACGTCCTGGTAGAGATGACGATGAATAGCGCACAGATGAGGTAATCCCCTTGCGGGTGGCCCCAGATTCAGCGTTGCCACACGCAGGGCCGTCAGCTCATAGGCGGCCTGCGCCAGCCTGTCCACCTGACGGATGTTCAGCCGGTTACGCATCACATTCAGCCCAGGATAAAGGTAAGGATCGCGATCGTCGCCATATTTATCGCTCATAGTGCCTCCGAAGTTCCTCAAGGCGTTCCTGTGCTGCCTGCGCACTGAGCGTGACTAACGGGCTCTCGACACCCTCAAGACGGCGGCTGGCCTGAAAATTTGCATTTCGCTGCTGCTCCCAGAGACGGGATTTTTGCTTGTCGGTGAGTTTTTTCACTGCACGCCTCCCTGAAGGGGTCCGTTTGCCACAAGTATAAGCAGCAAAACGCGCTTTCGCAGGGAGGGTTAGCGGCGCGGGCAGAGGATACCCGCGCGAGAAAACTTATGGCAGAACTTTTGCGGAGAGGATAACTACCGGTTTTGACGGCACATTCTGGTATGGACCAACGTCGTGCGTCTGCACCTGGGAAATCTTGTCAGCAATATCCATCCCTTTCACAACTTTACCAAAGACCGCGTAGCCAAAGTCACGCTGACCGTGATCGAGGAAGGCATTATCAGCGATGTTGATGAAGAACTGGCTGGTTGCGCTGTCTTTATCCGCTGTACGCGCCATAGAGATCGTGCCACGGGTATTGAGCAGACCGTTATCCGCTTCGTTTTTAATAGGTGGATTTGGCTGTTTTTGCTGCATCTGTTCGTTAAAGCCACCACCCTGCACCATGAAACCTGGGATCACACGGTGGAAAGTGGTGTTGTTGTAGAAACCACTGTTCACGTAATCGAGGAAGTTTTTCACAGAAACAGGAGCTTTCTGGCTATTTAATTCCAGCTCAATATTCCCGGCGGAGGTTGTCAGCAAAACACGAGGGTCGCCTTTTGCTGCCAGTGCAGCAGGTGAGACGGCAGAAAGGGCAAACACAGCTGCGACAGCCGCCAGTGTTGATTTGAGCATGAGAATTCCTTAACAAAGCGCAGTAAAAAAGGCGAATGGTTTGATTCTAAAGAGCAGTATGAACGGAGGCCAGCCTTTTACCTAATTTTACGAATTTGAAACAGTTGTAACGACGCAAACGATTGGTTTATACGCTAATTAATGTGATCAACATCACACATAATCATGTAATTGAGATCAATATTTTCCTAAAAGATTTAAATAGATCACTTTCGAGACTAAAATCTGCCCGCTCTAACGCAGTCAATGCGTTTTACTTTTCATTACCCTGAAAAATTCGTATGCCTCTTCAGCGCGAAGGATAACGGGTAACTCAACAGGCCAGACATGACTAACAGCAATCGTATCAAGCTCACATGGATCAGCTTCTTCTCCTACGCCCTGACCGGCGCGTTGGTGATCGTCACCGGGATGGTGATGGGCAATATCGCAGACTATTTCCAGTTACCCGTATCCAGTATGAGTAACACCTTTACCTTCCTCAACGCCGGGATCCTGATCTCCATCTTCCTGAATGCCTGGCTGATGGAAATCGTGCCACTGAAAACGCAACTGCGCTTCGGCTTTGTCCTCATGGTCGCCGCCGTGGCTGGTTTGATGCTGAGCCACAGCATTGCCCTGTTCTCCGCTGCGATGTTCGTGCTGGGGCTGGTAAGTGGTATCACCATGTCTATCGGTACGTTCCTGATCACGCACATGTATGAAGGCCGCCAGCGCGGTGCGCGTCTGCTGTTTACCGACTCTTTCTTCAGCATGGCAGGCATGATTTTCCCGATGGTTGCCGCAATTTTGCTGGCACGCAGCATTGAGTGGTACTGGGTCTACGCCTGCATTGGCCTGGTCTACGTCGCGATCTTTATCCTGACCTTCGGCTGTGAATTCCCGGTTCTGGGCAAGAAAGCAGAGCAGACTCGCGAGCCCGTCGCGAAAGAAAAATGGGGGATCGGCGTGCTGTTCCTCTCCATTGCGGCACTGTGCTACATCCTGGGCCAGCTTGGCTTTATCTCCTGGGTCCCGGAATATGCAAAAGGTTTAGGCATGAGCCTGAATGACGCCGGCAAACTGGTGAGTGATTTCTGGATGTCTTACATGTTCGGTATGTGGGCGTTTAGCTTTATTCTGCGTTTCTTCGATCTTCAACGCATTCTGACCGTACTGGCTGCGCTGGCTACCGTACTGATGTATCTGTTCATCAACAGCGCACCTGAGCATATGCCGTGGTTCATTCTGACGCTCGGTTTCTTCTCCAGCGCCATTTATACCTCAATCATTACGCTCGGTTCTCTGCAAACCAAAGTGGCTTCACCTAAACTGGTAAACTTCGTGCTGACCTGCGGCACGATCGGTACGATGCTGACCTTCGTGGTCACCGGCCCGATTGTCGCGCACAGCGGCCCGCTGGCTGCGCTGCATACCGCTAACGCGCTGTACGCCGCCGTCTTCGCGATGTGCTTCGTTCTGGGCTTCGTGACTCGCCACCGCCAGCACAACACTGCGGCAGCAAATCACTAACCGGTTACGCCCCTTTGCGATCAGCAGAGGGGCTGTTTCGGGCAAAGCTCACCTCTTCTCCCCCGCTATCCGTTTGTACCCAGGTTTGCGCCAGCTGCGTTGTGGCAATCACACGCCCCTGACGAATCGACCAGCGTACCGGAACCTGGCAGCGTACCGCCTCAAACCCGCTCTCCGCTGGCAGAATAATCAGGTTAGCCGGATTCCCCGTTTCAATACCGTAATCAGCTAAGCCGAAGGTCCGGGCGCTGTTATGGGTGATCAGATCCAGCCCGCTGTCGATTTGCGGATACCCCATCATCTGGCATACATGCAGCCCCATGTGCAGTACTTGCAGCATGTTGCCTGTTCCTAACGGATACCAGGGATCAAAGACATCATCATGACCAAAGCAGACGTTAATTCCTGCGGCCTGTAGCTCTTTCACTCTCGTGATCCCACGCCGTTTCGGATAATCATCAAAACGCCCCTGCAGGTGAATATTCACCAGCGGGTTAGCGACAAAGTTAATGTCCGACATCTTCAGCAGACGGAAAAGTCGCGACGTGTACGCACCATTATATGAGTGCATCGCCGTGGTATGGCTCGCCGTCACGCGTGATCCCATACCCGCCTCATACGCCAGCGTAGCCACCGTCTCCACAAACCTGGATTGTTCATCGTCGATCTCGTCGCAGTGGATATCCAGCGGACGGTCATATTGCTTCGCCAGCTCGAAGGCGATATGCAGTGACTGCACGCCATACTCGCGCGTGAATTCAAAATGGGGGATCGCCCCTACCACATCCGCGCCAAGCTGTAACGCCTCTTCCAGCAGAGCGGCCCCGTTGGGATAAGACAGAATACCTTCCTGCGGAAAGGCGACGATTTGCAGCGTAACCCAGGGCGCCACCTCCTTTTTCACCTCAAGCATGGCCTTAAGTGCGGTGAGCGTCGGGTCTGATACATCCACATGGGTACGGGCAAACTGGATACCATTGGCCATTTGCCACTTGAGCGTCTTCCACGCTCGGGCTTTCACATCCTCATGGCTGAGCAACGCTTTCCGTTCAGCCCAACGCTCAATACCTTCGAACAGCGTACCGGACTGGTTCCAGGCCGGTTCACCCGCCGTCTGGGTCGTATCAAGGTGAATATGCGGCTCAATAAAGGGAGGGATCGCCAGACCACCACGGCCATTTAAGACCTCGTAACTTTCGGCATTTGCCTCACCCATCGGAGTAATTTCACCGAAGCGACCATTCTCGATGGCGATTTGCCATAGCCCTTCACGACCCGTTAAACGAACATTCTGAACCAACCAAAGCGGCGTTGTAGACATACACTCCCCCGAAAAACGTGACTGAAATTTAGGAGTACGCATTATTTAAAATTAGCCCCCTGATTTGTACACAAAATCGACGACAACGAAAAGCGAACGATTTCCACAACTTACAAAAAACCTGATAAATCAATCATATACCACCTAAGTGGTAGGTTAAGGCGTATTTGATTTGCATCAATAAGCCCCGTAGCTGAATCGTTAAGGTAGGCAGTAATAAAAAAGAAATCGAGGCAAAAATGAGCAAAGTCAGACTCGCTATCATCGGTAACGGCATGGTCGGCCATCGCTTTATTGAGGATCTTCTCGATAAAGCGGATGCTGCCCAGTTCGATATTACCGTGTTCTGTGAAGAACCCCGCAAGGCGTACGACCGTGTGCACCTCTCTTCTTACTTTTCCCACCACACTGCCGAAGAGCTTTCTCTGGTACGTGACGGTTTTTACGAGAAGCATGGTGTAAAGGTGCTGGTTGGCGAACGAGCTATCACCATCAACCGTCAGGAAAAAGTGATCCACTCCAGCGCCGGGCGAACGGTCTTTTACGACAAACTGATCATGGCGACTGGCTCATACCCGTGGATCCCGCCAATCAAAGGCTCGGAAACTCAGGATTGCTTCGTTTATCGTACCATTGAAGACCTGAAAGCCATTGAATCTTGCGCACGTCGCAGCAAACGTGGTGCAGTTGTGGGTGGCGGTTTGTTAGGTCTTGAAGCGGCTGGTGCGCTGAAAAACCTTGGCGTTGAAACGCACGTGATCGAATTTGCCCCAATGCTAATGGCAGAGCAGCTTGACCACATGGGTGGAGATCAGTTGCGCCGTAAGATCGAAAGCATGGGCGTAAAAGTTCACACCAGCAAAAATACCAAAGAGATCATGCAGGAAGGCACTGAAGCACGCAAAACGATGCGTTTTGCCGACGGTAGCGATCTGGAAGTCGATTTTATCGTCTTCTCTACCGGTATTCGCCCACGCGATAAGCTGGCAAACCAGTGTGGTCTGGCCGTTGCTCAGCGTGGCGGCATCATGATTAACGACGCTTGCCAGACCTCCGATCCGGACATCTATGCGATTGGCGAATGCGCCAGCTGGAACAACCGCGTGTACGGTCTGGTCGCACCAGGATACAAAATGGCGCAGGTCGCCGTGGACCATATCCTCGGCAACGAAAATACTTTTGAAGGCGCAGACATGAGCGCCAAGCTGAAACTGCTGGGCGTGGATGTGGGCGGTATCGGCGATGCGCATGGTCGCACCCCGAATTCGCGTAGCTACGTCTATCTCGATGAGAGCAAAGAAGTCTACAAACGCCTGATCGTCAGCCAGGATAATAAAACCCTGCTGGGTGCTGTTCTGGTGGGCGACACCAGCGATTACGGCAACCTGCTGCAGTTGGTCCTGAATGCCATTGAGCTGCCGGAAAACCCGGATGCTCTGATCCTCCCGGCGCACGCCTCCAGCGGCAAACCGTCTATCGGTGTGGATAAACTGCCGGACAGCGCGCAAATTTGCTCCTGCTTTGATGTCACTAAAGGCATGTTGATCTCTGCGATCAACAAAGGCTGCCATACCGTGGCAGCGCTGAAAGCCGAAACGAAAGCCGGTACGGGTTGCGGTGGGTGTATCCCACTGGTCACGCAGGTGCTGAATGCCGAACTGGCGAAACAGGGCATCGAAGTTAATCACAACCTGTGTGAGCACTTCTCTTACTCTCGTCAGGAGCTTTATCACCTGATCCGCGTTGAAGGTATCAAAACGTTCGACGAACTGCTGGAGAAACATGGGCAGGGTTACGGCTGTGAAGTCTGTAAACCGACCATTGGTTCCCTGCTGGCCTCCTGCTGGAATGAGTACATCCTTAAACCAGAACACACGCCGTTGCAGGAAACGAACGACAACTTCCTTGCCAACATTCAGAAAGACGGGACGTACTCGGTTATCCCGCGCTCTGCCGGGGGCGAGATCACCCCGGAAGGTCTGGTCGCGGTTGGCCGCATCGCACGTGAATTTAACCTGTACACCAAAATCACCGGTTCCCAGCGCATCGGGCTGTTTGGAGCGCAGAAAGATGACTTGCCAGAAATCTGGCGTCAGTTGATTGAAGCGGGCTTCGAGACGGGTCATGCCTATGCCAAAGCGCTGCGCATGGCAAAAACCTGTGTTGGTAGCACCTGGTGTCGTTATGGCGTTGGCGATAGCGTGGGTTTCGGCGTGGAGCTGGAAAATCGCTATAAAGGTATCCGCACACCGCACAAAATGAAGTTTGGTGTTTCCGGTTGTACCCGCGAATGTGCGGAAGCGCAGGGTAAAGACGTGGGTATCATTGCCACGGAAAAAGGCTGGAACCTTTACGTTTGTGGTAACGGCGGGATGAAACCACGCCACGCAGACCTGCTTGCCGCAGATCTCGATCGTGAAACCCTGCTGAAATACCTCGATCGCTTCATGATGTTCTACATTCGTACCGCCGATAAGCTGACCCGTACCGCCTCATGGCTGGATAACCTGGACGGCGGCATCGACTACCTGAAGTCAGTCATCATCGACGACAAACTGGGCCTGAACGACCACCTGGAAGAAGAGATTACGCGCCTGCGCGAGGCAGTAATTTGTGAATGGACCGAAACGGTAAATACACCGTCAGCACAGGTTCGCTTCAAACACTTTATCAATAGCGCCCAGCGCGACCCGAATGTCCAGGTTGTTCCTGAGCGCGAACAACACCGTCCGGCAACGCCATACGAGCGTATTCCAGTGACGCTGGTGGAGGAAAACGTATGAGCCAGTGGGTAAACATCTGCAATATTAACGATATCGTGCCTGCTACCGGCGTGTGCGCACTGCTGGGAAAAGAGCAGGTCGCTATTTTCCGCCCCCGCCACGATGAACAGGTTTTTGCCATCAGCAATATCGATCCTTTCTTCGACGCCAGCGTGCTCTCTCGCGGGTTGATCGCAGAGCATCAGGGTGAACTGTGGGTTGCCAGCCCACTGAAAAAACAGCGTTTCCGTTTACGTGACGGACACTGTATGGAAGATGAAAGCCACTCTGTGAAACACTACGACGTTCGCGTGAAGGACGGCAAGGTGCAGCTGCGAGGCGAGTAATGACGGGGGCGCAATGCCCCCGCTTTTGTAATGTTCTCCCGTTCGGGAGTTTTTCAACTTTTTTACACACACTCATTCGGGTTGCATCGCGGCGGTAACTGAACGAATCCCCAGGCGCACAGTTCACTATGTGGCTGGGGTGAGTGAAGGCAGCCAACAAAGAAGCCGCCCGACGGATAACGTGTACGGGTAATCACATGTTTACAGACACCATTAATAAGTGTGCGGCGAATGCTGCGCGTATTGCACGGCTCAGCCAACATAATCCGCTCGGTTTCTGGGTCAGTTCCGCCATGGCGGGGGCTTATGTCGGCCTCGGGATTATATTAATTTTCACCCTCGGTAATTTGCTCGACCCGTCCGTTCGCCCTCTGGTGATGGGCGCAACCTTTGGTATCGCCTTAACCCTGGTCATTATCGCCGGATCTGAACTTTTTACCGGTCACACAATGTTCCTGACGTTGGGCGTAAAAGCAGGCACGATTAGCCACGGCCAAATGTGGGCTATCCTCCCACAGACCTGGGTCGGCAATCTGTTAGGTTCCATTTTTGTTGCCCTGCTTTATAGCTGGGGAGGTGGTAGCCTGCTGCCCGTGGATACCAGTCTTGTACATACTGTCGCACTGGCAAAAACCACGCAGCCTGCAATGGCGTTGTTCTTCAAAGGCGCGCTGTGTAACTGGCTGGTGTGTCTTGCTATCTGGATGGCAATCCGCACTGAAGGTGCAGCGAAATTCATCGCTATCTGGTGGTGCTTGCTGGCCTTCATTGCCTCTGGCTACGAGCACTCTGTGGCCAACATGACGCTGTTTGCGCTCTCCTGGTTTGGCCACCATGGCGATGCCTTCACCCTTTCGGGTATTGGGCATAACCTGTTGTGGGTAACACTGGGTAATACCCTTTCTGGTGCAGTGTTTATGGGGTTAGGTTACTGGTATGCTACCCCAAAAGCGGAGCGTCCGACTCCGGCAAACATCGCAACTGCACCGGCGAAAGCCCATTCTTAAGAGGTAATGTCGTGGATCACCTGCCGATATTCTGTCAATTACGCCATCGCGACTGCCTGCTTGTCGGCGGCGGCGATGTCGCTGAACGCAAAGCGCGTCTGCTGTTAGAGGCAGGAGCCCGACTCACCGTTAACGCCCTCTCCTTCGCGCCGCAGTTTGAAGCCTGGGCGAAAGAAGGCATGCTCACCCTTTCTCAGGGCGAGTTTAACGAATCCCTGCTGGATACTTGCTGGCTAACCATCGCCGCTACGGATGACGATGCCGTTAACCAGCGCGTGAGCGATGCCTGCGAAACGCGGCGCATTTTCTGTAACGTAGTGGATGCCCCTAAAGAAGCCAGCTTTATCATGCCGTCGATCATCGACCGTTCCCCCCTTATGGTCGCCGTGTCATCTGGCGGGACATCTCCGGTACTGGCGCGCCTGTTGCGCGAAAAACTGGAAGCTGTGCTGCCCCAACACCTCGGTCAGGTCGCGCATTTTGCGGGTCAGTTACGTGCCAGAGTAAAGAAAACCTTCGCCACCGTCGGTGAACGTCGTCGTTTCTGGGAAAAGTTCTTCGTTAACGACAGGCTGGCACAATCATTGGCGAATCAGGATAGCAAAGCGGTTGAAGAGACCACCGAACGCTTGCTTACCGAGCCGTTGGATCATCGCGGTGAAGTGGTTCTGGTTGGCGCAGGTCCGGGCGATGCCGGATTACTGACGCTGAAAGGACTGCAGCAAATTCAGCAGGCAGACATCGTGGTATATGACCGTCTGGTATCTGATGACATCATGAATCTGGTGCGCCGCGACGCCGACCGCGTATTCGTAGGGAAACGTGCAGGCTATCACTGCGTGCCACAGGAGGAGATTAACCAGATCCTGTTGCGCGAGGCGCAAAAAGGAAAACGGGTAGTCCGGCTCAAAGGTGGCGATCCCTTTATCTTTGGCCGTGGTGGGGAAGAACTGGAAACGCTATGCGACGCGGGTATCCCATTCTCCGTTGTACCCGGTATCACAGCAGCTTCTGGTTGCTCCGCCTATTCCGGTATTCCGTTGACACACCGTGACTATGCGCAAAGCGTACGATTGGTCACAGGACACCTGAAAACGGGCAGTGAGCTGGACTGGCATAACCTGGCAGCAGAGAAACAGACACTGGTGTTCTACATGGGGCTGAATCAGGCCGCGACGATACAGGCAAAATTGCAGGAACACGGTATGGAAGATGATATGCCTGTCGCCCTGGTCGAAAACGGAACTGCCATTCAGCAACGCGTGGTGAGTGGCGTACTCACACAGCTCGGTGAACTGGCGCAACAGGTTGAAAGTCCGGCCCTGATTGTCGTTGGCCGCGTGGTCAACTTGCGCGACAAACTGAACTGGTTTTCGAATCACTGACCGGGCGCAGATATAAAAAACCGGGAACTTCCCGGTTTTTTATATTCCAGCTACCTATTGGTACAGCTCTCACGCAGTATTCTTAACACGGTTTCATCACCACTGCGGTTTGGGTTTATTCGGATAGTAAAGCGCTCAGAACCCGGCTCCGCTTCCCGAAATGTCCCCGATAAGCGATAAAACAAGGGCGGGATTTCGTACTTCTACTCCGCACCCACAGGCCAGGGCAGAGCGCCGTGTAATTGCGCATTCTCCAGCACCGCTTCTGCAATCGGCTCATGAAATGTCACCAGCAATACTTTGGACTGGGCATTCGCAATCACCGCGTGTTTCACCTGTGGTATCACCCCCTGGTTGAGCATTAACTGGAGCCTTTCCGTCACACCCGCTTGTACAGCGTGCATCACGGGTGCGCCAACCAGGCCACGCAATACCTCCAGCGCTTGTGTCCCCTGAATCTGGCTCCCTCCGGAATACATCGTACTTCGGATCTGCGCGATTGCATCCGCCTGCCCAACAACCGCCCCCACACCTTCAGGGCCAAAGAGCTTAAAGCAAGAAAATGTTGAGAGCGTCGCGCCACATTCGCAACCAATGGACTCCACTTTCATCACCGCATAGTTATCGTCTGTCAGTGCAGGAATTCGCTGCCGGGAAAGCGCGGCCAATACCCCGGCAAGCGAATAGCAATCCTCAGGACGTTGGCGCGTGTGCTGAACCAGCGCAACATCTGGCTGAAAACGAACACCCGCCTCTGCTAATGCCGTTGTGTCGTTGTAATCAACACGTACCAGTTCAAGCCCCATCTGCTCTATCACCGTCATGGTGGTCGGATAGACAGGCGCATCGTGGATCAACAACCGCCCACCCGGCTTAATCAGCGCGGCAAGTCCGGCCCGAATCGCTCCCGTTCCGGCCCCCTGCAGTAATATCGCCGCCGGGGCATGAAAGACATCCGCCAGAACGGCCTCCACACGTTGTGTCACCACGGGATGGTTTAACCCGGCCACCACCCCCAGGTCTCCTCCGCGTAAGAATTCCGCGCCAGGAAAATGACGGCATATCGCATCAACCAGGGCAAACTGCTTGTGCTGAGCCTCAGTCAGCGTGAGGCTTTGCAACGGAAAAGTCTTCATCTCAGCTCCTGATTCACACGGGAATAAACAGTCCACACCAGTAGAGAATATTCAGCACGATACCGGTGATCATGACCGCCACAACAGGTGCAGCCATTTTCTGAACCGGACGACCCAGCGCTTCATTGAAGAAGTAGATCGCCGCCGCAATTGAGAATCCGGTATAACCGGCCATTTTTATCGCGGCAAAAATGGAGCCCACCAGAAGTGCCATCTCCATCAACATATTCATTGCGTTACGGATGTTATCGGATGCATTACGAACCGACGGGTAACGCCCCAGCCATTTACCAATCGAACGCAGTAGCAACACCTCGACTGAAATAACCAGCGCCCCCAGTAATGCGGCAATAAACGGATTCGGCGCCAGATACCCCACGGCATAAACAAACGTGAAACCCGCAACCGCATAGACACCTGTCGCCAGCGCGGTTGTGGCAATCATCGGCACAAAACCGAGACCACGCATAAGTTCAGCGAGCGCCGCCTGATGGATCAAGGTTTGCGACTGTTCAGGCGTCACCCCTGCGGAATAGGCCTTTTCCAGCGTAAAAATAGAGACCTCGCTACCCGCAAAAATTTTCATGCTGGCAACGGCGGCAATCAGCCCACCAACAATGGCGATATAGGGCAAGTTTTTGATAATGCGCGAGGTACGTTCTTCGAACACTGAAAGACCGCTGGCATCATGATCTTGTCCATCACGGTTACGTACGTCATGGGCAATAGCGATGCCCAGCAGCATGACCATGCCAACGAAAATCTCAAAGGATTCCGGGTTAAGGTGTGGGAAGTAGCGCACCACCAGCACTCGGGTCATCAGCACAACAGCGGCGGCCAGCAGACTGCGCTTCCAGCCAAACTGATAGAAAATGGCAACCAGTGGGAAGAGCGCAAATGCGGATACGACAGGCGAACTCAGCTCACCCAGTGAGCCCAGGACATCAACCGGCAGAGCCGTCAGCAGATGGTTCACCGGGAGCAGGCATGTCAGGATCAAAACGCCCCACAGCGCGCCAAGGCCAAATGCCAGCAGGCTATTGACTGCCAGAACACCCAGAATATCCGTCGGTAAAAAAAGCAACCAGGCGTTAAGCAACCCGGTCTTGAGGGTAAATGAAATCCCCACGGAGGCGACAAAACCGATGCTAAGACCGAAAGCGATACTCCCGGCCTCACGTCGGTTCATGTGGCCTTCAATCAGTTGCGGCAGTATGGGGCGGATCCCATCATGAAACACTGCCGCCGACCGATGCGCCAGCAGCGAGGTCATCCCAGTCAGGCAAGCGACCATCAGAATTTGAATATAAAGCGACATAAGCGTGCCTATTATTTTAAGTGATTGATCAGCATTGGGATCGCATGTTCAACATGCTCAACAGATATGCCAAAAGCCACTTTTCCCTCAGCGACCATTTTGGCTATGTGCTCGTCTTTCGCCTTCACGCCGGGTTTTGCAATGGTGCAACTCTTGTTAAAACCAATGATCGCGATGGCGATCGACAGCGCAGCCCCCGCGCCGGTATTACAGGCCCCGATGTAGTAATCCAGTAGCCCGGATTTCACCTTCATGGCAGCTTCCATATCGTTGTAAATAAACACCTCAAAACAGCCTGGAGCTGAAGTTTCGATGGTTTTCTTAATGTGTTCGCGCTGTAAGCCAGCAACACCAATCTTTTTCATGATTCGATCCTTATCGGAAAAATTGAGAGGGGTTATCACGTAACATCACATCCACATCGGCCTGACTAAATCCTGACTGGCACAACTGTGGAATAAAGGTGGTTAACAGGAAGTCGTAGCCATTTCCGCCGTTAGCACGTAAATGCGAGCGCCGCGTTATATCCATGGAGAGCATTACGCGGTTCAACAAGCCGCGGTTGCGCAGAGCATGTAACATCCCAATGCGTTTTTCGTCGGGGTAGTAGTTGTTCTTACCGATGGTGTCGAACTGGACATATGCGCCGAGGTCGATCATCCGTAAGATGTTTTCGAGGTTATCTTTAAGATCACAATGCCCAACCACAACGCGGGAAAGATCGACGGATTCACGCTTGAGGAGGGCCAGTTGCTCCAGCCCCATCGTGCTAAAAGAGGTATGGGTTGAGATGGGCCGCCCAGTTTCATTGTGTGCACGCGCTGCGGCCTTAAATACTTTGGCTTCACGCTCGGTGATCATGCCTTCGCTTGAGCCAATCTCCGCAATAATTCCTGCTTTCAGACTCGTGCCGTCGATACCGATAACGATTTCATCGATCATCTCCTGCGCCAGAGCGTCCACACTACGTGTTGCCACATGTTCCGGGAAAAATGCATCCTGATAGTAGCCGGTACACGCCACCACATTGATGCCGGTATCACGCATAATATCCAGCATAAACTGAGGGTTACGCCCCATGTATCGATTGGTCATTTCGATAATGTTGCGTACGCCAAGCTGCATTAACGTTTTCATTTCGCCGCGGATCAGCGCGTATTGATCCAGACGGCAGTCGATGTTGTCCTTAAACCCGGACAGATCAATATGCAGGTGCTCGTGGGCGTAGGTGTAACCAGAACGATCAATCGTCATGTGAATGCCTCGCGGGGGTTAAGAGTGGCAGGAAAGATCTGCCATTTTCAGGTTTGCTGACGCCAAAGAAGTCACATACCGTCGCGCCAACATCGGAAAGCGTCGTGCGCACACCAAGTTCAGTTGGCTGTAAACCCGGCTGCCACACCAGTACTGGTACGTTTTCCCGCGTATGCAGGCTATGACCAATCGTCGGGTCATTACCGTGGTCCGCCATTACGACGATGCAATCGTCTGGCCCCATGTCGGCCATCAATAACGCCAGATGGTGATCAACCAGTGAGAGCCTGTCGGCATAACGTGCTACGTCTTCGGCATGACCAGCCAAATCGGTTTCCTGAATGTTGGTACAGATAAAAACCGACTCTCTGCGGAAAAACGCCTCCTGAGTGATCTCCATAATCCGCTGGCTATCGACCAGGTTTTGCCAGTTTTCACCGTGTGGGTTGTTGACGATATCCGCGACTTTCCCGATCAAAACAGTCGGGATACCGGCCTGATAGAGTTGCGCCGGAACCTGGACTTTTTCATCCACGCCGTACCCCATATGCGCGACCTGGAAACCCTGCGCATATACCCCTGAGCGAGGCGCATTGATCCCGATGTAACGGCCCTCCTTTTCTTCGACAGCCTCCATTATCTGCTGCGTGCTGTTCAGGAGGCCCCCAAAGGCAATCACCCGCCCCACTTCAACCTGCTGGCGGACGATTTTCCCAATCGCTTTTACCTCTTCGAAGGTTGTCTCACTGAGGTTTCCTGTGATGTTGTAGACCTGCCCTAAATCCGCTTCGAGGTTATCGCCAATCGCGACGGCATCATCCACCAGTAACCAGGATAATTTTCCACCACACCGCGCTGTCTTTCGGCCAGAAGCACGAATGGCCTGTTCGACACGGTCAATGACCTGATTAAACGGCATACGAAGCGGTGCGCGCGGACGCGTGCCCAGAATTTCCTGATGTCCCATGAAGGTATCTCCACCTTCATGCTGTAATTCAGCGATACCCCAGACCGCCGTGGGTGAAGGTTGCATGACACTAGGTGCATACCCGAGGGCATTGATCAGCCCGAGTTTTTCAAGGGCCGGCAAACGCAGGTCTGGATAGTGCGCCAGAATATGTCCGCAGGTATTTGCCCCGGTATCCTGAGGCCTGACCAGCGGAACATCCGCCATTGCACCGACACCGAAGCTATCTATCACCAGCACTAAAAATCGCGCCATTACTCCTCCAGAAGATTTCCGAGACTGTCGTAGCGAGCAACAATTTCCGCCGCACCATGCTGAATACCGGACACCAGCACCACATCACTGCGCGTCACAAATATTTGTGTACGGAAACAAAACACGACCGCGCTACCAACTGGGAATTCCCCCCTCAAAGGCAGGTAGTAGTCGATACTGCTGTCATCGATGTCGTTCAGTTGCGCATCGCTGGCAATGTCATTGCCAGGTGCAAAGATCAGGGCATTTTTCGCGTGACCACGCCGGTAATAGCCCCCTCCGTAGCAATAGCTACTCCCCTGAAAGCAATGTGAAACTTCAGTCAACCACAGCATGGCAATACGCTCTGGTTGAGTCCCCTGCTGGTTAGAGGGGATCGTTCCGGTCAATGCATGACCAGGCTCGGCGTGCGTCACACCAAAGGTCGCCAGTTGCGGGAGCGACGAGCAACTGGTTGCTGAAGGGGCGTTAAGCTGCTCTATCGTAACGCCTGCATCCTCCAGTTGACGGCGGGCAGCAAGCAGCGAATGTAAATTAGGGGTTGGACGTGTTTCACCCAGTGCTTCATCCCAGAGAAGGCAAGGAAAATGCGTGAGACCGATCAGGCGAATGCCAGGTAAATGCTGAATTTCATGCAATACATCGTTCAGGCAGGCCAACGAAAACCCGCTTTCCTGGCCTGGATAGAGAAAATCGTTATCGCCATACACTTTGAGCATGACCGCCTGGACAGTATCAAGTTCGACTGCAGCGACAGACACTTCTCGCGCTTTTTCCAGTGAGAACAGCGTAATAACGTCCGTGCCTTGCGCGACGGCGTCTTTAACCTGCTGTGAAGGGATCTGAACCAAATGCCCCTGATGCGCTATGGGCAAACCAGCCCGTCGCATCACCCGGCTCTCTTTATAATCCACCACCACAATGCCTTCATAGCCCAGGGATAGCAGTTTCTCTGCCAGCCATGGATTGCGCCCAATTTGCTTGGTCATCAGATACAAGGTGATGCCGTGCTGACGGGCCACATCAAGCAGGCGTTTACCATTTGCCAGCACCTGATCAACATCGATCACCCAACTATCAGGTGCAATTTTTCCTTGCTGCCAGAGCCGAACAGCCTCCGCTATCAGCCCCGGATTCTGATGTTTCAATGCCTGTATAAACATCGCTATACCTCAGTTCCTTTTCTTACTTTAAATATTCATTTTTTTGAATATTTAAAGTGCAATAACACCCTTCACACCATCAGCGCTGCGCTGCTTCCTGACCAGCCATCCACAATCCATACAGATTTGCCAGCAAATACCCTTCTTCAGCGGTATGAAGCTCGACGGAAAATTCCCCAAGGAGGAGATGGTGGGTCTGCAAAATGGCTTGCCAGTGCGGCGACTGAACAAGTTCGTCATAAAGCTCCGCATCAAGCGGAGCAATGACATCACCACGACGGCTTCGCATCAGGGCATTTGCCATATGCGTCACGGCCATTTCGCCCTGTTCAGTAAAGACTGGCTAATAACATCATGTCGATCGGCCAATAACATCATGCCGATCACTATTTTTCTGCCCGCGTTTATAGCGTCTTT